>JAEUSG010000773.1 GCA_016788315.1 Fibrobacterota bacterium
ATGGCAGGTTTTGTGTAGGTATTGCGTATCTAAATTGAACTCCATTTATACCAATAGTACCCCTGGAAATTCCGGGAAAATCCAGCAGCGGTGGATCCTGAGGTTTTACAAGAAAAGCGGTGTGCGTTGTGACTGTAGTATCTCTCTGTAAGTAGTCTACTATGTTGTAGGTTATCTGAACAAACTTGATATACTGATTTGCTTCTGTTATGTTTATTAGAATGTATAATAAGGAATCAGCTATGCCTGGTATTAATGGGTTAGGCTCAATATACACGCTACCGAATACAGGCTTTAATAGTCTGGATACGGTAATGGGTATTGTTGAAACTGAATATTGACCACCTGCATCTTTTGCAATAACTTTAAGTTTGTAAAAACCGAAATTTTGGTACGTGTGCCCTTTAACATCTTGTATAGAGTCAGATTGATAAATATCTGGAAAACTATCAATTTTAGAACCATCACCCCAATCAAATAGCAGTAGATTTAGATTACTATCAGGATCATTGAATTTAAAAATGATATTGGCATGAGCATTAATTGTAAAATCAGGAACGGAGTAAAAGTATAAACGGGGTCGTAGATCCTGTATTTTGAATAGAAAAAGGGAGTCTGAATTAAGTTTTACCTGTGCAGGAAAGGTTCTGCCTGCAAAACCTTCTTTATAAAAAGAAATCTGGCTGTTGCCGGTCCTTATGCTTTGTAACGAAAAGTAGCCGGTGCTGTCTGTCGTTCCTTTTTCTGTTTGACCTAAAAACTCCACGGTTATACCGCTTATTCCCTTTCCTGTTAAGGAATCTATCAGCCTGCCATTAAAAGTTGTTTTAGAATCAGGTTCAGTTTTTATAACGGTCGTAAAATAATCGCACCCTGCAACGACCAGGAATAGTATCGCAGCTGTAATCAACAAAGAGATAGGATGGTTCAGACTAGAGCCCATATTTTGCGATTAATTCCATAAGAGAATTCCTGCTTATGTTAAGTTTCTTGGCAGATTGAGAAACATTGCCCTTGGTGAGTACTAAAACTCTCTTTATGTAAGCTCTGTCCAGCCGCTCCCTTGCCCTTTTAAGATCGAATCCTCCATTCTCTTCCTGAAAATCATAAATTGAATTTTCGTCAAGTGTGTTATCATCTTTTGATGCCGATAAAGGTTGCTCAAGTGTAAGATCTTCTTCGGTTAAGATTTCGCCGGCGGGATTAAAAAGCGCCCTTGCTATTGAGTTTTCAAGCTCCCTGATATTGCCGGGCCATGGGTGACGGACAAGTGCCGACTCTGCAGAGCTGTCAAAGCCCTTAATGCTTGATTTGGTGCGGATGGAATATTGTTTAAGGAAGTGGCGTGCAAGCGGAACAATTATAGCTGGTCTTTTACGCAGGGGTGGCATTTCGATGTTGAGTACTGTAAGGCGGAAATAGAGATCTTCTCTGAATTTACGTTCACGCACCTCTTTCATTAAATCGCGGTTTGTTGCGAATATCAGGCGAGCCGTACATTTTTTTGTTTCAAGCCCTCCTAAAGGCTCAAACTCGCCGGTTTGAAGTAAGCGTAGCAGTTTGCCTTGCATGTCAAGCGGAAGCTCACCAACTTCATCGATGAATAGAGTGCCGTTTCCTGCTGCAACTACGCGGCCTGGTTTTTTTCCTACAGCTCCGGTGAAGGCTCCTTTTTCATGGCCGAAAAGTTCGCTTTCTATGAGATTCGGCTGAAGTGTTGTGCAGTCGATGGTTACGAATGGTTCGCCTTTTCTTCCGAGAGCATGGATTTCCCGAGAGAACAGGCTTTTACCGGTTCCTGTTTCACCGGTGATTAGTATAGGCAAATCTGATACTGCCGCTTTACGCGCGAATACCATAAGGTCTGAGTTATCTGCAAGATCCCATCCGAAAGGACCTCTACCATCTGTTTGTAAAGAGAGGTTTTCATTGCGTTCTTTCAGTCGTCTGATTATTGGAAGAAAACGCTCCTCCTGATTTCTTTTTTCCTCTGCCTGAGCTGCCTCTTTTCCCTCTCTTTCACGCTCTTCTGCAAAAAGGGCAAGGCGGATTACTGCGCTTGCTGCTTTAAGAAAGGGGCGATCTCTTTCGAGCGCGCCGAGTTCACCAGCTCTGCTTGATAGGCAGTAAAGTGCACCGCATACAGTTCTTCCGGAGTCAAACAGAGGTACACAAAGCAGCGACTCGATCCGCAGTGCTGTAAGGCTGATAAAACCGAGAGTGGCTTTGTCGTTAAGGGCAGAGTCGATGAATACCGGTTCGCCGGTGTCAAGTACTTTCGCGAGCACTGATGCGCTGATGCCGCCGCCGCTACTCTCTTTTGATAGCCCTTCGCTGCCCTTTACGTAAAAAAGCTCCTCTTTACGAAGATAGAGACCGCATTTTTCAACGCCGAGGATTGATGCAACTGATGCTAACAGCTCCTCGATGAAACCATCCTTGTTGTCTGTTTTAAGGGCAGTTTCAAGCATCTGGTAAAGAGCATCCAGTCTTTTTAAATGGCGGTCGGCTCTTTCCCATTCATTTCTAAGAGTTACAATCTGATCCTTGGAAAGTGATGAACCGGAGAAAAGAAGGGTCATCAGCTTTGTACCCTCTTCAGAAAGAGATATTTCAGCTTTGGCGAAAGAGAGGGCGGTTCTGAACGACTTTGTCTCTTCGTGATCTGCGGTCTCAACAAGTTCTGTTTCCTGGAAAAAGCATAATGTATCGGCAAAGGAGAGTTCATCGCTGTCACGCAGATCGGAAGTTTTGATTTTTTTACCATTTACGCGGGTGCCGTTTGTGCTGTCGAGATCTTGCAATATAACAGAATCATCTTTTATAAATAGTGACGCATGAAGTGAAGAAACTCTGGCGTTTGATACGCGGATGGTAGCGTCGGCACCGCGGCCTATTTGGTAGAAAGGCTTGGTTAATTCAACTCTTTTTTCTTCCTGGCTACCGGGGTTTATAATTAAAAGTCTCTTTTTCATTCATTAGCCTCCATATATGCATCAATCACACTCCAGATGTATGCGCTTGCAAAAATTCCAAATTGTACTCTAGTCAAATTCGTATATCTCTCTTTTTCTTCTCTGTTGCCATCGTACCATCCGTAATCAGGATGTTTTGAAGCATCCAGCATTTTGTATGACCATATGCTGCCTCCAATAGCTCCTGCCTGCAGCAAAGAGAAAATAAGCCCTTTTTTTCTGCTGCCGTTAATAAATTGTCCGGTGCCGAATGGAAGAACTCTTGCGTGGTAGGCTGCACGATAGCGTAGTGTGAGTCTTTTTTCCTTTTCCAGGGAGTTGTAGGACATAAGCCATTGTTGTCTGACTTCTGAAAAGACTTCGTAAATTTTTGGTGAAGTGAGAATAGGGTCGAGTGTGAAACCGGAATTTGCATTAAGCATTCTGTTGAATACATCCTCTGCAAGTTTTCTGTTGCCATTCAGAATGTAAGAGAAGGCCAGTATTTTCAATCTGTTTTCCCGCTCTGCTGAGTCCTCTGTTTGCTGAAGAGCT
>JAEUSG010000800.1 GCA_016788315.1 Fibrobacterota bacterium
AGTTTCTTTGAGATAGGTCCTGACATAATAACGCCAAACATCGGCGGAATTCTACTTACAAACAGGAAAGATTCGACAATAGTCGGGTTCGACGACCGTTTTCTAGGCCGATTCAAAAGCATGGGATTCGATCGCAACAAACTGCTGGGTTTAAAACTTGAAAATATTATTTCACCGACACCTGCAGAATTTCAGAAGGCAAACATTGATCCTTATGATTCAGTCAAGTGGAACATGGAGCCTATTAACCTTGATCAGCTGATTCCTTCACACAAAGATTACTCAACATACTCAAATGGCAGTTGGCATTTATCGAACAACTCCGTTCCTCAGGTTTATCTGTCTATCCCTGGTGAATTCAGTACCTATACACACGATATCGCACTCGAAATAACAGCAGAATTCAGTGCAGCCCTCCCCTATTTCACATTGGGGGGACTCTATCAATCTGAAGACAATCTACCGGACGAACATGGCTATTTTATCGGATTTGATCCATCAGGTGAAAATGCCATAATAAAAAAGGCAGGTATTACGGTATTCAGCAATGCCGTTGAAAAAATCCAGCAGGACAGCATATATAAAATTGGTTTTGCTTTTATCGGACGCACATTTCACTTCACCTTAAACGGGAAAACCATACTTAGCTATTTCGATAAAGAGTGCAATCTTTTTGCAGCAGGTATAATCTCTGTAGGTGTAAGACGAAACACCCTATTAAAACTTCATTCGGCTGAGATAAAAAGACATAGAGTTCGAGGAGCTTCCCGCAACCAAGGCTCTGTTAAACATATAATCACAGTCTCAGGTGAGCTTAAAGAACGGTTTGTGCTCGAAAATTATTACGCACACAACCTCAATACAATGACTAAATTCATCGACATTGACAGATATATACTCTATGATATTACTGATCTGCAGTCTGCCATAGAAAAACTAGGTGAAGAGGTAAAAGTTGTGTCCGAAAAAGGTCGCAGACTTGAAGGCATCCTTAAACAGGTTATGCATGGAGACAATAAACTGATTGGAAAAAGTGCCGCTCTTAATCAGATACGTGCAACAGCACTTACTGCTGCTGATACCAATGCTACAGTCCTTATTGAGGGTGAAACTGGAACAGGTAAAGAGGTATTAGCCAGATTTATTCATGACAGCAGCAGACGTAAAGAAAAACCATTCATTAAGATTGATTGCTCAACCATTCCTTCTACGCTTATCGAAAGTCACCTGTTTGGACACGAAAAGGGAGCTTTTACAGGTGCAGTTTCAAGAGCCAAAGGTATGTTCGAAGCCGCCGACAACGGCACCATTTTTCTTGACGAAGCAGGTAATCTCCCGCTTTCAACACAGGCGAAGCTACTGCAATTCTTCAATGATTTCACAATTACAAGACTTGGCGGAAATGAAGGAATAAAAATTAATGTACGCTGCATTGTTGCTTCAAATCTTAATCTTGATACATTGGTGAAAGAAGGCCGTTTCCGCGAGGATCTCTACTATCGCCTTTCAGTAATTAGAATTCGCCTTCCAGGTTTACGTGAAAGAAAAGATGATATTCCTGAACTTGCAACACACTTTCTTGAAAACTTTTCTGAACTACACAGTAAAAGGATTCATGGCTTTTCAACCAGAGCTTTGAAAATGCTCATCGAACATAATTTTCCGGGCAATATCCGTGAGCTAAAAAATGTAATCGAAAATGCGGTTGTTTTCTCGACCGATAACACCATTCAGGCCGAGTCAATTATTCTCGATTCTCCTATACGGGAAGAGCGTAAAAGGCGGAACAGGACACCGTTTAAATTGGCCTTAACTGATGAATCTGCAATCAGGGAACTTCTAGCCCGCCATTTCGGCAGCGTGGATAGAGCGGCCAAAGAGCTAGGCGTTGGTAAGGCAAATCTCTATTCCTATTTAAAGGAACGGGGAATTGATCAGAACAGTTTTAGAAAAGGGTTTAGTATTTAGAACATATCAATAAGGTTCAGCGGAGAAGCATGAATTTTCGCTCAATATTTTTATCAGCGCAGGTTATACGTGCCACATAAAGGCCGCAAGCAAGTGATGATTCAGGCTGCCAATTAAAAGTATGTGTACCTGCATTTAGTTTTTTAGTAAATACTTCCTGGACTTTTTGGCCTGCCGTATTGTAAATAGCCAGTTTAGCTGTTGCTGTTTGAAAGAGCGTGATGTAAAAAGCAGGTATTCCTGGATTTCCGGCAATGGCGAAAAATGGCTGCTGTTTAGGAGTTAAGACATCTGGCTCTCCATCAGTACTGCCAGATATCTGCTTACCCATGACACGGCATTCTGTTATGAAAAAATATTCATCAACTGATTTTATGAATCGCACATAACGGTAGCTTTGCGTATTTGTCACGAGCGCAGTAAAAGTTGCCTGATAATTAAGTGCTAGTGAATCCTGATATGCCACTACCTTGAAGTTGGAAAAGTCTGATGTATTGGAGAGTTGAATTTCAAAATTGCGCCGCGTGCTGACTTGATCCATGTCCTGACGAGTGACCAATTCTATCTGTTCTATGTATGCTGGCTTTAAGAGATCAATAATGATCCATGGTCTGGTATCTGAACCTAACGGCGACCATCCTGAGCTGAGATTGTCATCAATTACTTTGGATGCTGTGTGCTGTGTTGAGTATTCACTGGATGCCCAAGCGGATCCGGATTTAGCCAAATTTGTCACAGGAAGCATATGATCATAACCTGCTTCAAGACCAGCCTGTTCAATAATGGTTAACGCTTCTTGAGGCCATTCCCCCCCACTCACTAAAGGGTTATTTCGGACAATACAATTAGCACCCTTTAGTGTAGCAACATCATTATCATGATAATTGTCTTCTACAGTGTCCTGCTGAATCGTTGATGTCCACATATGCAGCCAGCGAACGCCATTAGCCGTGACATTGTGGTGCCAGTTCATATAGCTGGACCCCTCATCTGGATAAAGCATTCCATATTCATTGCCCTGATGGTGAATATAGTTGTAGCAGACCTCGCTCCCAGGTTGTGCTCCCAAAGTATAGACACCGCCGCCATCAACGAGTTTCTGCATAAAATGATGTATCAGATTTGAACGAATTTTATTGTTTCCGGCAACAGTGAGTGCATTGCTCCACCCCCAGCCAAGCGAGATACCTGTATAGGGAATGTTATAAATTTCATTATGTTCAATAATAGTACTATCAGTATAGAAAGCAATAATACCGCAAGCATCGTAATAATCAGCGCCGATGTACGAAACACTGTTGTTTCGGATGACATTATTATGCGGTAATGTCCAAGCATCGTCAGGTGGAGATTTGAGTTTGCCTTGAAGCGGGTTTATTGCACCGATTTGTATACCACTGCTAGCGATATCAGTAAAGCGGTTACCTTCAACAAGATTATCTATACAACCATTTGATAATTCCAATCCAACTGCACCCAAATGAGTAAATGTATTATTTCTGAAAACGATATTATTGCAAGCAGTAAATGTTAAATTACCCGGTGTGGCACGGGATCCCGAATTTTCAAGGGTAGTACCTGGGTTAAAAATATGAACTCCTGCTTGAATGTCAGCATATCCTGTATCGTTTGATGGTGCAAGCCAGGTGGCGTGCGAAAATGTTATCCCCTCAAATTGTATATGATGGACAGGGTTTGAAGATGAACCCGCTCCCTGTATTAGTGTTTCTAAAATAGGCATTATTACTTCCGCATTCGACATGCTTTCCTGACGTGAAGTACGAGGTTTATAATATAGGAAACCTTCGTGTTTGTCTAGATACCATTCGCCCTCATCGGAAAGTAGTTCCAGCGCATTTTCGATCCAACCGACATTTCCAAAAACGCAACATGAATGAACGAGAGATCCACTCCAGCACGGCTCCTTCATGTTTATAGCTGATGCATTAATGGTATCTATGCCCATGCGGAACATTTTCCAATTATAGAAACTAACTATTTCAATATCGGAAATATTTTTCCAGTATTGCATATTCGTATCAGTTGTTGTAAAACCTTTTGCGACCTTGGCAAAACCGGAAGGATTCTGTGCTCCTCTTGCCCTAGTGGCTCGGGTACCGTTCACATATAACTGACGAGTGTTCAGTCCTGGTGTAACGGGTGCTCTGTAAATGTTTTTAGCGGTATCAAAGAGAGCCCAGCCTGTTACGGCTTTACCGCCGCTTAACACAGGTGTTTCACCGGGAAATGCTTTATAAACAACATGAAAGCCGTTTCCGCCGGAATCTTCAGGCTGAAGTAGAAAGGTGGACTCCAATGTGTAAAGACCACCGCGCAAAAAAACCACGATATCCCCATTCATGGTTTTATTCATGGTGCGTATTTTTTCTCGGGCACTATTAAGCGAGCCGGGACTGGATTTTGAACAGGCAGCTCCGCTACCGTTTGGTGCAACGTAGAGCTCAGCAAAAGTTGTTGCAGTAAAAGCGGATACTGGGAAAATGGTCATAAATAACACTCCGGCAATAAGCTGTCGTACCATACTAGTGACTCCATTGAATAGGAAAATTTAAATTGTCTCATTTGTAGTATTCAGTTTATCCGGATCAGTTGTATGGTTTAAGTATAATATGAACAAATGACAAAGAAAATGGTATTCTTAATAAATATTTTGTAGTTTTCGCTACATGCAGACAATTCACTACCACCAAGCTTATAGCTCATATTCAGACTCCAACTTCGCAATACAGGCAATTGGGATTAGAGATATTGGAGTTCCTGGCATTATACATAGACCCAAAGGATCTGGTGATTATGTTTTGATTCATTTCATTGATTCTGCATATGTTGAGACAGATGGAAAGCTAAAAGAAACTGGACGGGGCGCCTTTCTTGTGTGGGAAAAAGGATGTGAACAAAAATATGGCGATGCAGAAAAGGCATGGGAACATTCATGGATACATTGTGATGGTGCACGAGTCAGAGATTTATTGAAACTATACAAAATTCCATTGAACAAAGTGGTTAAATTTAAGGATTCGGCTTTATTTGACCATTATCTTCTTGCTCTTCATCATGAGCTCTCTGCACACGCACGCTATAATTCAACAATTTTGCAAAACTGCTTCCAAAATTTACTTATTGAGTTAAGCCGGTTGACTGATAACCAAGAGCAAAAGACTGTTATTCCTGAATATGTTTTTAGGGTAAAACTATTTTTGGAATCACATTTTGCTGAAATAGTGAATATTGCCGTTTTAGCAAAACAGACAGGTTGTTCGCAATCACTGCTCCGCAGAGAATTCAAACGATATACCGGCTTCTCACCGCTGGCTTATCTGATGCATTTACGTATGACACACGCATGTTCTCTGCTCAGAGACAAAAACCTTCGTATCTCTGAAGTCTCTCTTCGTTGCGGATATGAAGACATATACCACTTTTCAAAGCTGTTCAAAAAAAGTTTTGGGGCTTCTCCAATCATCTACCGTAAGCAGCTATAAGCAAATTGAAAAAATCATTTTCGATTGTCAAAATCCTTAAACAACCACGCACCTTGCAAATGTTGCAACCTCTTCTCCAGGCTTTACAACGCACGATCTGCCTGTACCGCAGGAGACAACGGCTCCATTGAACGGGGCTTTGAAGGTCTCAATTGTTCTGAAATCATCAAGAGAACGAAGAGTTCCGAGCAACTCCCCCTTTTTAAGATATTGACCGACTTCGGCACGCTGAATGAAGTAGCCAAGTTTTTTAGGTGAAATCAGCTTGGCGGATCCACGCTCAACCAGTACCTGCACTTTTGGCAAAATAGGTTTACCGGCAAGCATCTTCATATGCTTCATAACATTTAAGAGACCCGTAGACGCAAATTTGACCATTTCCATATTTGTATTGAAAGCTGTTGGCGCCATTTCAACCATAAAAACCGGTTTTTTGAGAAAGTATGCGCCATCTTTGTGAAAAACACCTTGATAATGTGTTTTTTTATCACACTTAACAATGAGTTTTGACCCGAAAGCTTTTGCAAATGATAAAGTTTCCTTATGTTCAGATGCGTACTCTGTAAACACATAATCATTCAGTCTGCACGAATGAAAATCGAGAATGCAATCAGCCTCTGCAATTCCTGACCTTGTTATAAAATATGCAAGACGCGCTTCCCATGTGCCTTTAGAATCGCCGGGCCAGCGCCGGTTGATATTTTCATACCTCATATTATCAAGATTTACATCTTTTAGCTTTTCCTGATACTTATCAATGCTGTTTACACGCATTATCTGCGGGATATTTAGAAGAGGTATTACTGAAAACGTACCGGCAATTTTGGAAAAGTCAAAATTATCTATAAGCCATCCTGCGCCATTTGTGCCGGAATACTCAGAGGCATGTTGCGCAGAATGGACATGGAGATGTCTACCGGTTTTCTTTCCGGAAATTGCAAATGCAGGGATTTTAACCCCTTCAAAGTTGAGTGCAGTATGAAAAATTTTACCGGGATTTTTTTTCGATTTCGCAATAAGTTCTGTAAATGTCATTTTATCAAACAACCTTTGTGCCGGGATTTGTACGTTGAAAGACCTGTTCATAAACATCAATATATCGTTTAGCAGTTTCCTGAATGTTAAAGCGGGCAAAACTTTCCTTCATGATACGTTTCTGAACACCAAGCCTGAACTGTTCACTCTGTTTGTTATAGAAAGACATCGCTTTTGATATGGCATACCAGAAACCGCTTGGCATAAAATCCTGAAATACGAATCCATTTCCCATCAGACCGTTAGTAGATAGCTGTTCGACAGTATCAGCCAAACCGCCTGTTCTGCGGACTATTGGAAAGGTTCCATATCGCGGTGCTTCTACCTGCGGAATACCGCACGGTTCGTAAAGAGAGGGCATCAGAATGAAGTCGGCACCAGCCTTCGCTATCTGACTAAGCTTTCTGTCAAATCCTTTATAAGCAACTTTTCCGGGGAAGGTGCGCTGCCAGTGTTCGATACCAGGAATTAGTGAGAGATCTCCGTTTGCGATGACGGCAATCTGCATCTTGAATTGAGCCATAAGGTAAGGAATAAGGTCAAGAAGGAGTTCAAATCCCTTTTGGGGTTTTGCAATTCTTGATGGCCATAGGAATACAGGGATGGAAGGATCCTGTTCAAGCCCAAGAGCTTCCTGCAGAAAGCGTTTATTTGCTTTTTTGCCTTCGGTGATACCAACCAGCCCCTCTGATTCTTTTGGATCCCACCAGTATTTCTGAACCAGCATTGAATCGGCACGGGGATCGGCTGTTACCTCTGGTGCATTCAGAATACCGACAGCACAGTTTTCGCTGTTGCGGGCAAGTATAACATCTCTCATTCTGTGAGGGATAATACCGTGGTCTAGGAAGTACCCTTCAACAATCTCTTTCAGGAAAGTGGGACTTACTGTATTTATAAAATCTGCCGCATATAGACCACTAGTCATAAAATCAACATCATTGTGTTCATAATTACCATGAAAATCGCCAAATCTATCCGGATGGTCACGGAAATAGAGATGCTTCCAGAAGGATTCAGCATGGATACCATGTTTCTGAAGCCCTTTAAGCCATTGAAACTGTGTAAAAATATTGTGAAAGGTCATCAGACTTTTGATTTCCTGTGATTTTGCGGCTGCAGGAATTATACCAGTCATCCAGTCGTTACAATGAACAAGAATCTTGCTGTGAGTCTTCTTCAGCATAGGAAAAAGTCTGTGAATAATGCCACGCTGAAATGCATTAGCTCTACGTAAATCTATTTTGTCAAGCCCATCTCGCACATCGTTATAAACCCTTTTCGCCCCTTCAAACATTCCATCCTGAATCAGATGAATACGGGAACTTGAATCATCCATTTCTGATTTCAGCAGATCATAATCACGGGAAGTAATATGTGCACACTCTTCAAAAAGATTTCTATACTCAGGTATAGCTACATGAACGTTTAATCCACGTCTGTCAAGTTCCTTAACCAAAGCAGCTGAAATATCAGCCAATCCCCCGCCGTCGCCGGTTGTAATGACGTTGGCTAGGTTGCCCATATTCTGCGGAAGGGAAACAATTTCCGGAGTTGCTATAAGAATAATGGGCAGTTTAATCTGCCGCATAATAAATGGCGCTTTACGTTCTCTTATTATATCATCGAGACCGGTTTTAATTTCTGCCCATGCAGACTTCTGTTCTTCAGATCCGGTATCGATGAACACATCTTCAAAAGCACGAACCTTGTTTTCCAAACGGGTTAAGCGTTCAATCGGCTGCTCAAAATTCATGTAACGCTCCTTACTCATGTAGTTGTCATTTAATTGGTTATAGCTTTAATATAAAGTTTGATCAAGGTTTTGCATAAGTTATTTTTAATGCATAAAAAATGGAACCATATCAGCAGCAAATAAGCATCCTTGAGGGTGCCCCTGGAATGTTTGTTGATGCCCTTGTTACAGACAAGGGTTTTGTCCGATTAAGCCAGCCATTAGTTATCGAAACCAAAGAACAGCTTAACGGTTTTGTTTCAAAGGGCGTCACCGGACTAATAATCAACAAAAACAAGGGGGTAAGTCCCGAAACCATCGCCCAGAATGCTGCGACCGATCAGGCAGCCCGCGAATCAGCATATTACAAAGAACTCGAGCAGGCAAAAGAGATCCATATCGAAGCTGTATCCTTGGCAACAAGAACGCTGAAAAGTGTCCGCAATGGCGGAGATTTTCAATACAGAGCAATACGTGATTTGTGCGAGAAACTTTCCGGCAGTATTCTTCGAAATGCTGACGCAATGGTTAGTCTTACGCAAATAAAAGGTGATGGCGACTATCATCCAAACCATTCCGTCAACGTAGCCGTTCTAATGTCATCCATGGCATCAGACATGGGTTATAAGGGTGAAAACCTTATAGAAGTTGCGCTGGGCGGTTATCTCCACGATCTTGGTATGATGCGAATTCCGGAGGCAATAATTAACAAGCCGGGCAAACTCACCGATGGCGAATATGCAACTATCAAACGCCATCCTGAATTTTCACTTGAAATGTTAAATGCGAAATCCGGCGTATCGGATCTAACCAAAAAAATTGCCATTCAACACCACGAACGCTTTAACGGTAAAGGTTACCCGTTAGGTCATCCCGGCAGCAGACTTCACGAAATGGCTTACGTTGCAGCTGTTGCGGATACCTTTGATGCTATGACAACTGACCGCGCATACAAAGAGGCCTGGACACCGCAAAAAGCACTGGCAACAATATTTCAGGGATGCGATGCTGAGTTTTCCCGTAAAACCGTTGAGCTTTTCACCAGACATTTAGGCATCTTCCCTGTTGGAAGTTTTGTTCGCCTGGTGAACGGTGAAATGGGTATTGTCATCAGAGTTGGTAAAGGGCGCCTCCTCACACCCAAGTTGCTACTACTCTTTAACCGTCAGGGCGAGAGAATGGCTGTTCCCAAAGAGGTTGATCTGTACGAAAAGCAGAACAGCCCGGAAAAGGATAGCTACAAAATAGAAGTATCTCTCAGTCCGAAGGTATACAACGTAAATATTGCTGAATATGTAGGCAATAAGGCTCTCTAGCCCGTCAAATGTGGGTGACAAACCTTTTGGTTTATACTATATTTAAGGCATGAGAATACTTTTTCTTGTATTATCCATAATTTCGTGTATAAACGCAAGAACGCAATATTTGAGCGCTATCCCCAATAGCGACTATGTAAAAACCGGTAACAAGACCGATTGCCAGATTTGTCACGAGGCCGCAACTCCAAGTGCAGCAAACCCATATCTTAACCCCTTTGGACGCGACTTCAAGAAATATGGAAATGACTGGAATGCAACACTTGCTTCTCTCGATAGCGATGGTGATTACTATTCAAATT
>JAEUSG010000002.1 GCA_016788315.1 Fibrobacterota bacterium
GGAACACGGAAGAGAGACCCGCGCCTAAAATTCCGAAAACAAACACCGAAGTCGCCATCTTACCAAGTGGTTCGAGGGTTGCAACCATGTCGATTGCTTTTGTGATGTGAAGCCCTCTTGCGTGGAGTGTTCCGGCAGCACAGGCCATAACAGCCCCCGATAGTACGACCATCATAACAACACTGAAAAGAGTGTCCTTGCCAGCCTCCTTCATTTGCGATGGCTTCCAACCTGCTTCAGATACAAGAATAGGGCGGACTGCAATTACCGCTGCACATAGAGTAGTTCCGACCATACCGCCAATCAGCATCTTTCCACCTGCACCTTCAGGAATCATGGGAACTAAGCCTTTAACAATCTCTCCAGGAGAGGGAACTGTGAAGATAAGACTAATGAGAAAGCCGGCAGCCATAGAGACAACCATAACTACAAGAATTTTTTCAAAGAAGCTGTGTTTACCTACCCAGAAAAGCATGCCGAGTGCGATCATTAGAATAGGTATTGACACAATAGGTGCAATGCCAACTCCACCAGGAAGCCATTGTTTGGTCCATTCCTGTAAAACATCACCAATGATTCCCATTACCCCCATCATACCGAAGATGTCGCTGCCAACTAGCATTATGCATGCAGCGAGTGCCACCGGTTGGCCCCATATTTTACGCATTCCAGTAAGTAGAGTGTCTCCACTTGCTATTGTGAGGCGCGTAACAGCAACAATCATCACATATGTGAAAAGTGCCGATATTATTAATGTCCAGAAAAGTCCCATGCCATAATCTGCACCGGCGGATGCCATTGATGTAACACTGCCGGTTCCGATATTGTAACCTAATAGAAATAAGCCTGGAGCCATCGATAAGAGAAATAGCCATAGTTTTTTTAACATAAGATTCCTTGGAAGTTTATTGCTTTAGTTCAAGAATGTTTACAGAACGGACAATATCCTGTGCCATTTGAAATGCACCCTCTTTGCTGACTTCATTTCCGCCGTATCCGCCGTAATCGATATTTCTGCCCCAACGGTAATACATGTACCAGCCATTTGCATAACCGTTATACATCACTTTCTTTCCTGATAGACGTCCTCGTATGTAAAGTCCCTGCTGGGATGGTGCTTCACTTGGGGCTGAAGTCAGATAGATGTCATTGAATCGAAGAGTCATAAGGCTTGTCCCTTTTTTGTCGTGGCCAACCCTTGTAGTGTCTGCTATGCGACTATTTCCGTAAAGACCTCTTGTTTCTGCAACTCCCATAGTGAGTAGTGGGGAGAAGTTAAGGCTTGGAACAGTATCAGCTACGAGTTTACGCAAAATATTGCAAACTCTGTTACCTTGAATTGTGTTCTGTCCGCTGGCAGGATAATCACGAAGGGTTTCAAAATGGTTACCTCCGAAACCAATAAATCTGGATACTACGGGGCCGTCAATCACTTTGTCGTATGTACCCTCTTTGCCGATTCTGCCGCCAAGCCACAAAGAAAGTGAATCCATATACTTTGTGGTATAAACATTGTGTCCGGTCATTTTAAGAAATGTACCTCTGTGCTGTCCCTGCAGATTTTTAAAAAGAATGAGTTGAACTTTAGAGTCCTGAGGCCCGTCAAAACGGCGCTGCTGAACGCTTCCGGCTGTGCCATTCAGTACGTAACAGCCAACAGTGTCTGCACCATTCTGCAGCCATTCTACACCGCCGTACCCTGTGTTGCCGGAAAGGTTAAACATTGTGTAAAGTGATGTTCCTGTGGCTGCGCTAAGTGCTTCACGATTGTGAACAATACCTGATTGCATATCATATTCTATGAATGCACATGTTACAGTCTCTGTTCTGGCCATAGCAGAGTCTATTACAGCCCGCAGCATAGTTGGATTGTTAAGCACACGATCACTGATAATATGTGTATGACTCCACGCCATGTAGATGTGCTTAGCAGGTATAGATGTCCAAGTTGAGACAGAATCTCTCCAGCGCATCACTTCATCGGTACGTATATCTTCGAGATCAAGAAAGAGTACCAGAAAGCGATCGTTAGTTTGACTTCCTTCAAAGTATGAAGCTACGTAGTAAAGGTCGCTTGAAGGGTTGCTCCAATTCTGAACGGCAGGAAGTTTCGCAAAGCCCGCCTTAAATGGAGTGTTTGCGGATTGATGGACATAGAAGTCTGCCGGCGGCAATGAATAGGATGTGAAAGGGATTTTGTCTTCACTGCCAGTCAACCTTTCTACCAAACCGTAAACATCAGAAGGAGCGGGAAAGGGAAATTTGTTGCTGTCCGCATCTTTTAGCGAATAGGTGAGTGGAGTCGAATTTGCTCTTACGCGTATCATGCAGGAGTTCCCCTGATCGCCATCTATAAGCCATCTGGCAGTTTTATTGCCCGCTTGCACCATGCCGACATCGCCAGTACCATGGATAGTTCTTTGCGCAAATGTTTTTCCGCTATCGTTTGAAAATTCAAGCCATACCCATGCGGACTCATTGATTGTGTAAGAAACA
>JAEUSG010000011.1 GCA_016788315.1 Fibrobacterota bacterium
TGTTTCTGTTAATGTAATGGATTTTAATGTTTTTGGAACTACAAAGAGGTTCATTCAAATAGGCACAGTAGTATCCGAAAAGTCAAATCGAGAAAAGGGCTACAGTCGTTATTTGATGGAACACGTCCTTAAAGAATGGCGTCCAAAAAGTGACTTACTATTCTTGTTTGCTAACGACGAGGTCTTGGACTTTTATCCAAAATTCGGCTTCAGATGCTTAGTTGAACATAGATACAGCGGTGTCGTTCAAAGCTACAATGACACCTTTTCTGCTGAAAAGGTAGATATGTCCAACAAAGCAAACATTGATTTTGTCTTCTCTATGGTAAACGATTCAATAACTATGTCTGCTGTTGACATGCGGAATAACGCAGAACTGGTAATGTTCCATTGCATGTCACACATGAAGAATAATGTATACTTTGCCAGAGAATTGAACACGTTGGTTATTGCAAAAATAAAGAGCGACACAATCATGCTAAATGCTGTTTATTCGCCCAACAACATTCCATTAACTGAAATCATTAATGCTCTGTCCACAAAAGATACAAAACGAGTTATTTTTGGCTTCACTCCTAACGAAACATCTGGATTTGATATTTCTCTTCACAAAGAAGAAGACACCACGCTATTCATATTGGGCGATTCTCAACAGCTTGAAGAAAATAAATTTATGTTTCCTATTATCTGTCATGCTTAAAAGGAAGTGGTTAAAACGCCCCAGACTATTACAAATACTAAGAGAAAGTAAAATTGACAAACAAATTAACAGAAGATTATTGGACTCCAATTATTAAAACCCTTGAAGACACATTCAAGGTGTTTCAAGTCAAGTTCATACAATATTCAAGAAATGCAGTTTTTCAAGCATTTTACAACAATGCGCCGGTAATCCTACGATTAAAGGCATATTCAGAAACAGTCAAATCCCAAATTTTAGCAGAATTGGAATGGATAGAGTTCCTTAGTCATGAAGGACTCCCCGTTTGCACTGCGATCAAAGTTAACAATGAGATACTGCATGAAATTGACTTCAATAACGAAAAGTATTGCTGCGTTGTATTTAAAAAAGCCAAGGGTCGCAATATTATTCCCACTGATTTCGGTGCAAAATATTTCACAGCTATTGGTGCATTAGCTGGTAAGATGCACAGTATTACAAATCATTTTAGTGCAACTGGCCTAAAACGCAAAAAATGGCATGAATCTTCCTTTTTGACTCATGAATTATCCGAGTTCCTTCCAGAGGGAAATGAAAGAATTAGAGAGATAACCATTAAACTTATTTCAGAACTAAAAGATATTCCCAGAAACATGGATAACTATGGATTGATTCATGCAGACATGTATCATAATAATCTCTTTATTAACGAAAACGACTTATCACTCTTTGACTTTGATAATTGCGAATATGGCTATTTTGCAAATGACATTTCAACAACATTTCATGACTCTTCCTTTACATATATGAGAAAGAAAATCAAAGGAGATCTTGGCAGAGCATGTTTTTATGGGAGCGAACTTAAAGATTTTCAAAAAATGCTTGGCGAAAGTTTTTTTGATGGATATACAAAATTTCACTCGCTAAGTAACCAGGACATTGCCTATTTAAAATCGTTTTATAAATTGCGGGAAATAGTTGTCTATGTCCACCACAACACTATATGGAATGAATCAAAAGCAGCCGAACCGCTTCGTACATATCTTGAACAAGATAGAATACAGATAGAAAATGGTGGGTGGGAATACTATTTACTCCAAGATTAATTAAAAGAAGGAAATCTAATGCTTAAACTAAAACACACCATAATTATAGTATCCATGCTGCTCTTGAATGGGTGCCTTATGATATCAATCAACCCAATATTCAAGAAACAAGACGTTTTGTCTAACCCATCTCTGTTAGGCGTTTGGTCAGCAGATTCTGCTAAATATCAAGTTGTAGCTGAGAATGACAACGCTTTAAAGATTAATGTTTTAGAAGGTAAATCACAAAAGGTAAATGTTTCAGGTGGAATATTTGCACGATATGGTAAAATCGGCAAAAACCAACTCATAGAGTTCCATACGAAACAAACAAGCGACAGCGAGTCTACGGAACTTGGTTGTTATCTTTTTGCGAAAATTAATTTTATCAACAAGAAAACAATGTCACTTGCATTACCAAAAGCTGAATGGTTTTTAAAGAAGGAAAATGTCGCTTATACTGCACTCCCTACAGAGGCCCTTCAAAAATTAATTACGAGAATTAAAGACGAAGATTTTTCGGAACCTGAAACTCTTAGAAAGATTGAGGAAAACATGAACACAACTGTAAAAACAATTAAGGGACAATGTCATTGTGGTGCCTGCAGCTTTGAATATAAAGGTGAAATTGTAAAATCATCCTACTGCGACTGTAAAGCCTGCCAAAAAGCAACCGGAACGTTGAAGGTCCCTTTTGTGACCGTCCTAACATCTGCTTTCACGATGAAGAACGGAGAACTGAATAAATACAATGATCCCAAAGGTGAAAAATGTGATGAGCATGGTGAATTCTACTATTGCTCAAAATGTAATTCACCACTTTATTGGAAAGGCTTCAAAGGAGCAGAACTAGATATTCTTGCAGGCACTCTAGATGACAAAGAAGTATTTAAGCCGAAAGAATAATGCTTCTGAAAATTTATCATAGGTATCTCTAAATGCAATTATCTGACCTTGGATGGTGTCATCATTTTGAACAACATTTTCATGAATATCGTGAGAACAATTATTCTGCGATGCGAATTATCCGTGAAAACAGAGAAAAATACATCGCTCTTAATGACATTGGAGAATTTTCATGCGAGGTAACTGGTAAGTTTCGATTCGAAAACAATGACAAGAGCCGTTTCCCTACCGTTGGAGACTGGGTTGCAGCTTCTGTTATTGCGGATGAAAAGAAAGCAATGATCCATGCCGTTTTACCAAGGAATACCATTGTAAGTCGTAAGGTCGCTGGTTTAACAACAGAAGAGCAGCCAGTTGCTGCAAATATCGATATTATTTTTATTATTACAGGACTAGATTTAAACTACAATCTTAGACGAATCGAGCGCTACTTATCAATCGCTTGGGAAAGCGGCGCAACCCCGGTAGTTATTCTCAATAAAGCAGACTTATGTATTGAATCTGAGCTAAGAAAGAACGAAGTTGAATCAATTGCCTTAGGCGTAGATGTCTTAGCTATAAGCGCAAATAACCCAGAGGATATAATTCAAGTTAGTAAATATCTTCAACCTGGCAAAACGATTGCATTTTTAGGATCGTCTGGTGTTGGCAAATCAACAATTATTAATTCGTTATTGGGTAGTGATAAACTAAAAGTAAATGCAGTTAGCGAACTAGGCAGTAGAGGCAGACATACCACAACATTCCGCGAGTTGATAATATTACCGAACGGAGGAATGGTCATTGATACTCCAGGCATGCGGGAAATACAGGGTTGGGGAAATGGAGAAGGCGTTGAGTCTGTTTTTTCCGACATTAACGATTTGGCTCAAAAATGTCATTTCAGAGATTGCAATCATAACAACGAACCTAAATGTGCAATACTTGAGGCACTGAATAACGGCTCTCTGGATCCAAAACGTTTTGAAAATTATCAAAAACTGAAAAAGGAGTCCGAATACCTTGCAGCTCGTCAAACAATGAAATCAAATGCAATCGAAAAAGCGCGTTGGAAAGACATTAGTAAATACGCCAAGGAATTAAAAAAGAACAAAACGATATAATGAAGTATATGACATTGCATACTTGACAAAAATTACATGAACACTATGCTAATCCAGGATTAATACGCAATGATTATTGAAGAAGAAATAAAAGAGTTAGGATTCGATACTCCATCTGCAATACAGCACGCAAAAGATGGGCGACTCGAAGAATGGGTTCATCGCTATTGTGTAACCGGCGAATGGAAAAACATTGGTCTCTCAGATGGCTTGAAACTGCATAAACGATGGTGGAACGGACCTCTTGAAATTGAACTATCCAAACTGACCAGAGTTGTAGGACCTGAACCAAATATGGAATACAACATAAATGTCGATTTGTGGAATAAACGTATTACTGAAATGTCACAATCATTTACAAACGAACTAGCGCTACCCCCACTTATTGTTGAGTATAGAAGCGGAAAATTACGATTAGCAGATGGCAACACCAGATACGGTGCAATGACTCTTTTAGGATGGCAAAAATGCTGGGTAATTATCTGGTACAATAGCGAACGCGATTATCTTCACCATAGTTCTAGGCTTTAAAACTTCAAGATAATCAACGGCTAAGAAATCTTTGTAAAGAACTTTTATATATTACTTCTCATAATGACATCTTGATGACTATTTTTATTGCACCATATTAGCGTTTTAGAACATTAAAGCGGGTCTAAATGATTAGAGAAGCCATAAATTCAGATGCAGATGATATTGCTGAAATATATAACCACTATATCGTCAATACAAACATTACATTTGAACTTGAGCCAGTTTCTGCTTTAGAAATTTCTGATAGAATATCTCATTACAAAACAATCGGCCCATATCTAGTTTATGAGGAATACAATACAATACTCGGCTATGCCTATGTTTCAAAGTTTAGAGAAAGAAAAGCTTATGATAATTCCGTTGAGTCCACAATTTACCTTCGAAACGGAGCCGGCGGTCAGGGCATAGGTTTTAAACTTTACTCAACACTGCTTCAGCAAATTGAATCGAAATATCATGTAGTTATTGGTGTCATCGCTTTACCTAATGACGCAAGCGTTAAACTGCATGAGAAATGCGGCTTTAAAAAGGTCGGTTACCTGACCGAGGTCGGGTATAAATTCAACAAATGGATCGATGTCGGATTTTGGCAGAAATGTAATACTGTAAGCAGTAGTTTAATTTTCCCTTTTCAACATTAGAGGCATTCATGGGCTACTATAAAGAACGGCACTGGACACAACAAATCTATAGATTATCTATGGGGAAAACTTTTTTTAGAAAAGTCGTAAACCACAAACCAATTATCCTTGGATTGATATTGGCAAATATCATTTTTTCAATTCCAAAAACTTTGATCTTAGATTATGATCAATTCGAAAATTTCAATTCGTCCCATTTGTTCCCACCGTCAGATGGTCGAAACGATAAGTGGGGTGATTTATTGGTTTTTCAAACAACTCCCTCATTTGCTCCTGGATTCATGCTCGAAGTGTATTTCAATGATTATAGATACATGGGAGATAGCACGATGTATCCAGGTGTAGATCGCGATCATACTGGGATGCAGATTATTTTAACGACAATACCTGAAATCACTTGGAACTCCTACAACAATTATAGAAATTATAGTCTATCATCATTTGCATATACTTATAAGAATGGTAAAATTTCAAAACCAACCAGGAAAGTACAGCAGGTCAAGAAACCAAACAAATTAGCTGTTATTCGTGATTCGATCTATATTTCAGACAACATATTTCGGGATAGCACTTTAAAGCTTATAAGTCAACTTGTAAAATTTCCGAGTGAGTATGAAAACAATCAAGGTCTTGATGGAACAGACTATACTTTCTCTATAAGCAAATATTTTGGATACAATGTTTCATTCAGACTGTGGGACCCGGAATCTACCTCAAAAGCCTATCATTTGCTACAACAAACTATCTCTCTTAAAAATGTCTTTTCAAAAAATCTAACTATAGACAAACCTAATTTAAACAGCAAAGACAAATGATCTCCAGTAAAAAATATTTTCTATTTGACGTTGACGGAGTGGTCGCCTCTTCAATAGACTTTTTTACAGGCCTATGGAAAGAGTTATCAGAGGAGCTGGGAGCGCCAAAGTCTTTGCCACTCTCATTTTATCGTGACAAGATCGGCTCAATGTTCGACACGTGGCTTTTGCCGATAATTCCAAAAGAAAACCACACAAAAGTAAATGACGCATTCAATTCCAGAGCTGCTCTTGCTGACAATCCATTTAATACTCCGTTAGTAGATGGAGCTCTTAAAGCACTAACTGACCTTCACCAGGCGGGCAAAAAGATTGCTTTTATATCTACCAAGCCCCGTAAACCTATGAACGCGTTTATAGAACATTTTCAACTCACAACCTTAGTAGATTTCTCAATTTGCGGCGATGAGGTAACTCATTACAAACCAAATCCCGAAGGAATCAATAAAGCCCTCTCCTTCTTTAATGCAAAGCCAACTGAGGCAATCTTTATTGGTGATTCCCTGCATGATTTAGGCGCTGCAAGAAATGCAAACGTTCCATTCATCGGAGTATTGACTGGAATTGCAAATGCAGAGGTTTGGATTGAAAACAATGCAGCCTATGTTAATTCCATAAAGGAGCTATGAATTATGGAATTTACATCACTTGCATTCTATAAGCTTTAGGAGACTTCCCGGTGTACTTTTTGAAAAGTCTGTAAAAGAATGAGAGATCATTAAAACCCGCATCAAAACAAACAGCAGCAATGGAGTTTTCCGACTTCAAAAGCATCTCTTTCGCGTAGTTAATTCTACATCTATGCAGATACTTAAGCGGAGTCTCTTTATATTTCTTACTAAATAAGTTTATGAATTTACTATCAGGCATCGAACAGATTTCAGCCATTTTAGAAACGGTAATTGACTCAAAAAAGTTTCTTTGTATATAATCAGCGATCTCTTCAATTCGCTTTGCACCATTATTTTTTCTATTAATGTCATTCTTAGCAACAGAAACTTTACTTCGTAATAGTCTTACCAGCAGAGGAACAACAGCTGCACGAACCTGCATTGCCTCTTCAGGTTGGTGTGCGGCCTGTTCATGTTTTATAACTCTTAGAGTTCTGAAAATGTCAGCTCCTACCTCATCTGAAAGACTAAGCATCTTTTTATATAAACTACGATCTGCATTTAGTTCATTAAGCAATCGACGTTCTTCACTGCCCGCGGGAAATGCTGTATCCTGAATAGACAACACATAAACAGTGGTCTCTTTTTTGCCTGAATCCTTAAGTTTGTGGGATAATCCTTTAGGAACTGCTACACCGCATTTTTCATTAATCTCAATACTTGAGTTATCAACGCTTAGAGTTGTAGACCCCTCTATCAAATAGAAAAACTTGAAATAAGGGCGAGTAATCGTATCCATAGAAAACTCGAGAGCGTGTCGACTTTCTGTTAATGCTATGCCATATTCGGGGAAGACAGATTGCGTTGCGTGGTTTTTTCGCTCTTTTTTTGATATTTTGCCCATATTTGCTAAAATAACCAATAGATTAGAATTTTGACCAAGTTTTTTCAATAGTTTTGTGATATACTTACTGATATGAAAAACAAAATCAAATATCTATTACTTTTAGTGCTAATTTACAGCTCTAATGCAGCAGATTTTAAATTTGTGGTTTACTCCGATGTTCAGGGTGGTGGTGAAGGTAACCACCAGAAACTTCCAGGTATAATTTCCCGAATTTCAGGCGGGGTTACATGTGCTGTAACATGTGGAGATATGGCTGGACTTGGCAACTACGACACAGCAACGCCTACAACGTGGGATAATTTCCTTTCAACAGCGCTTAACCTTGGAACACCTTTTTGGCCATGCCGTGGTAATCATGATGGCGTTGAAGATGCTGCCGGGTTGACGATGGGTAACTGGAAAAACAAAATGGCTTTCATCCGGAACAGATCTGAATACTCATCAGGCAGTCCTGATAACGACTATTACTCATTTATGTATAACAACTGCCTATTTGTTGTACTTAACAATATGAATGGCGCTAAAGATGCCGAAATGGCATGGCTGGCTACCGAAGCTGCATCTGTCAGAGCAAAGAATGCAACTCACATTTTTGTTTTTATGCATTATGCAATGCTAAGCCCCAATCAGCCGGATTCATTGCAGGCAAACTATAGGTGGGAGAAATACATTACACCCTATTTTGAGAACATGCCCAATCTTGCAGCAGTTTTCTGGGGAGATCGTCATTGGTTCTGGAAGGGAGACTATAAAGGTAAGACAGGCATATTGGTACCTTCTACAACGCCGGGTAGAGATGCTGAATCAATAGCAGGACCTGACGAACTTGTCGGACAATTTAATGGATATCTTGTGATTAATGTTAAGGGTGATTCCGTTACAGGAAAGGCTTATGATTATTCAGAAGTTGAAAAGGCTTCCTTTGTTGTTAAGGGATATGACCCTCTTGGAAAACTCCCTATTACGAGCGTGACCGCATTTACTGCAAACAGTACTATAGAGAAATATTTACAGACAAGGGTTGGAGCTGTTGTTGCCTATAGGGACACATTTAATGGCAACACAACAGTTTTTGATACAACGTACAGTCTGCAATATTCATCATTATCTATGAATGCAACTGTAGATTCAATAGGCTATGTTACAGGTACTACCGTAGGATCAGCAAAGATTGTTGTTACTAAAAGGTTGATTTCAGACACAATTGACATTTCAATTATTGAAAGCACTCTACCTGTCGATTCAATCAAACTATCCATAGATTCTGCAACAATACTTGCAGGAGATAGCATACGCATACAAGCAACAGGATATTTTCATAATGGTTCAGGCTCTTTTTCAAGAAATATTAACAATGATGCATCTTGGACTTCAACACTACCATCTTCTGTTAGTGTAACGCTTGGCATGGTAAAAGCAATTTCTGCTGGTCTTACTAAAGTTGTTGCTTCAATAGGTGGCGTCTCTGATACCTGCTACATTCAAATTCATCCACGCCCCTCCTTTCTATGCAGAATTAATTTCAAAACTGACACACTCCCCCACACAACCAGCTGGAGGGCTGATAATGGGCGCGCCTATTCAGCATCACGTGCAATAGGCTGGTTAACATCAACTTCAACAACAACAAGATCGGATAGGAATGGAGGAGTACTTTTGGGAACATTTGTCTCCAAGTCAACAGCAACAAATTTCAAAATTGATGCACCTGATGGTCGTTACATTTTAAAAATTGGTGTTGGCGACAACAAATACAATGCAGTAACTTCAATAATGCACGAATCAAGGCAGATAGTAAATCATACCGGAATATCAAACGCAATCATTGTTGACACTATCACAACATCTGGCGGAACAGGTATAATTCTTAATGTAACTGGAGTGATATGCTACATTGTGGCTATTTCAAGCGAAGGAATCCCCATTGACATGGTTGCAGACGATGGAGGCCTACCACTAATGCCCCAGAACCCCTCTTCTACAATATCAGAGCAACTCAATCAACCTTTAGATGAAGATGCCGTATCCGCTTCGCCAAACCCATTCAACCCAACAATAAATATCCAATTTTCCGGTAGTATAGTCTCTTCAAACAAGCTCATAACTCTCCATAACGTTTACGGCAAAACGGTCTATAATGAAGTTGTTCACTCTGGCACAGCATCACACACAATTAACGGTGAAAAACTTAATTCAGGGATGTATGTATTGTCTGTAAAAAATGGCGTAAAGATACATTCAATAAGGATTTTCCTGGTTAAATAAGTTTATTTTCTCTCTGTAATATCTAGGGAGTTAAATATCAAAGGAAAGCCTGCTCTATTTCTTGATCGCGACGGAACAATAATACGTGACGGAGGATATCTTTCAAAACCTTCTCAGGTGAAATTATATCCTTATACAATCTCTGCATTAAAAAAGCTGCAGAAACGTTTTTTGCTGTTCATTATAACAAATCAATCTGGTATCAGCAGAGGGGAAGTTACAGCAGAGCAGGTAAAATCTGTTAATGATTTTATTGTATTAACACTTCGCAAAAAGAGAGTAATCATTAATGAGGTTTATTCCTGCCCGCACCAGACAAAAGACAACTGCAGATGCAAAAAGCCGAAGCCATACTTCTTAAAAAAAGCTGCAAAGGATTTTTCACTCAACCTGAAAGATTCTTTTATCATTGGCGACCATTTGTCCGATGCTGAATGTGGAATAAGGGCTGGTGCAACGCCATTATATGTACTTACCGGACATGGCATGAAGCATAGAGCGGATGTTCCGGTGGGAATAAAAATTTGCAGAAACCTAAAGAATGCCGCAGAACATATATTGATGGTAACAAATGCTTAATACATTGCAGAATATTGACAGGTCGATATTTATCTTTTTCAACAGGGATATTGCAAACCCACTGTTTGATTTTATCATGCCCATTCTGACAAGGGGTACAACATGGATTTTACCTCTTGTGATTATGGGTTACCTGTACTGGCGCCGCAAACATGGCAATGCACTTGTAATTATGGCGGCATCAATAATTCTTATCGGACTGTCGGACCTTATATCAGTACGTCTCTTAAAACCATTATTTGATAGAGCGAGACCTTGCAATCCTGATGCACTGGTTGAGGGAGGCCGTTTTCTTGTCGGAAACCTGCGATCGCTCTCCTTTCCCTCTTCACATGCCTTCAATAGTGCTGCCTTTGCCGCCTATTTTACCTATTTCCTCCCGCACAGAAAGAAGCTACTCTTCGGCATAGCAATTCTTATTGGTTTTACACGTATATATGTCGGAGTTCACTATCCTTTTGATGTAGCTGGCGGGTGGATTTCCGGTTCATTTCTCGGTTTTCTATATGCTGCGCTGATAGCTATAATTATCAGGCCGCGTAAAAAGTTATTTTATACTCCTAATGGAAATTGAGATAACTGTTAATGGTAAAAAGAGAATGGTAGGGCAGGGCCTCTCCATTTCAAATTTATTATCATCGTTTAACATTGTACAGACACATGTAGTGGTAGAGATAAACGAGTGCGCCATAGACAGAGACAAATACAATTCCACAACACTTAACAGCGGCGACACAGTAGAAATATTGCAGTTTGTCGGCGGAGGCTGATACATTGATGGATGAACTTGAAATAGGCGGCATTAAAATCCGCTCTCGCCTTATAACCGGCTCCGGCAAATACAGAGATGATTCACTTATTCCTAAAGTTCTAGAAGCGGCTGAGTGCGACATTATAACTGTTGCATTAAGGCGTATTGACCTTGACAACCCTGCAACCAACATCCTGACGCACATACCTAAAGGAAAGGTTCTTCTTCCAAATACTTCAGGTGCTCGCACGGCTGACGAAGCGGTTCGCCTGGCAAGACTTTCCAGAAAAATGGGTTATGGCGACTGGATAAAGATTGAGGTAATTCAGGATCAGCGCTTTCTGCTTCCTGATAATGATGAAACTGTCAAGGCATCCGAGATTCTTGTTAAAGAGGGTTTTATCGTAATGCCATATATGAATCCTGACCTTGGAACAGCGCGCCGCCTTGTCAATGCCGGAACAGCTTCGGTTATGCCGCTGGCTGCGCCTATAGGCTCGAACAAAGGGCTTGCAACTGAAGAGATGCTCCGCATTCTTCTGGCAGAGATAAAGATTCCTGTCATTGTTGATGCCGGTATCGGTGCCCCTTCACACGCTGCAAAGGCCATGGAGATGGGCGCATCAGCTATTCTGCTGAATACCGCAATTGCAACGGCGGACGATCCTGTCAAAATGGCTGAGGCCTTTAAATACGCTATCCGTGCCGGAAGACTTGCATACATTTCCGGTCTTGCACCGGTTTCTGTTACGGCAAAAGCAAGTTCACCGCTAACCGGCTTCCTTGGCGAACTGAAAGCGTAAAAATGGCACTTCAGGAATTACTCAAGGAGTGGCCAGAGATAAGAGTTGCTGAAACACTAGCCTCTACTACTGAACAACGGGTACTTGGTGCAATCAGTAAAGACATACTTACAATTGAAGATTTTCTCGCCCTGCTTTCCCCCGCGGCACTTCCCCATCTTGAAACCATAGCAGAGAGAGCAAATGCACTTACCCGCCGCCACTTCGGAAACAGCATTCTTATTTTTACTCCAATTTACATTTCAGACTTCTGCGAAAACGGCTGCACATATTGCTCATTTTCATCTAAGCACCATATGAAGCGCCACCATCTGTCAATTGCCGAAATTGAGCTTGAAGCCAAGCTGATTTCTGAAACTGGGATACGCCACATACTTATGCTCACTGGCGAGGCCCCCAAAAAGGCGAATATTATCTATTTACAGGATGCTGTTTCGGTGTTAAAGAGATATTTTTCCGCTCCCGCAATTGAAATTTACGCACTCGATTCAGATGGTTATGCCAAACTCGCAGCATGCGGTGCTGATGCGCTAACCATTTATCAGGAGACGTACAATCGTGAGCTTTATCCAGCCTACCATCCTGCCGGCCCTAAAGCTGATTACGACTTCAGGCTGGAAGCTCCTGAGCGTGCTCTGTCAAACGGCTTCAGAGCGGTAACAATCGGTCCGCTGCTCGGACTAGCCGACCGGATAACTGATGCTGTCAGCACTGCTATACATCTTGACTACCTGCAAAACAAATATTCGGCAGCGGAACTTTCTGTATCCCTTCCAAGGATAAGACCTATAAATCAGGATATTTCAATCCGCTACCCTGTACATGACCGTGAATTTGTGCAGATGATACTTGCCTTTCGTCTGCTTAAGCCGCATATGGGTTTAACAGTATCCACCCGTGAGAGTAAATCAATGAGAAATGCTCTTCTCAGACTAGGTGCAACAAAAATGTCGGCAGGTGTTTCAACAGCCGTCGGCGGACATTCTGCGAAAGAAACATCAGGACAGTTTGAGATTGACGATTCAAGATCTGTCGATGAGATGAAAAACGATCTTTTAAATCTCGGATTCCAGCCGGTTATGCACGATTGGAATCACAGGTTTTCTTTAGAGTAATTTCTACCCATCAATTTTTGACAATCAAATTTTTTTAAATTGTAATAGATTGTACTTCTCTCAACATTCAGCTTTCTCGCACATCTGCTTATGTTATTACCACACTCATTTAGAACCGAAAGCAGCTGATCCCTGGTAATTCTTCCACAATAATTGTTGGTAGTTGTGAATAAATTGTTATGGTCTAAAATTACCTCTTTCAAAGAGCTAAGCGTTATTTCTTCACTATTTGTAAATGCACCCAATTGAAATACAAGATTTCTCAATTCACGGATATTACCCGGCCAATCATAAACTTCCATAATATCAACATGTTCTTGTGTTAAAGCTTTTATATTCTTACTAAATTCCATATTGTATTGTTCTACAAAAATCTGGCATAGCGCAGACAAATCCTCTTTTCGTTCTTTTAGTGATGGAATCTTCAAATAAAACGTACTTACTCTATGGAAAAGATCACTTCGTAATACAGAATTCTTTATTAAATCTGCTGGTGAGCTGCTGCTGGAAACAATATATCTGACATCAGTCTTTACACTTTGTGTAGCACCAACTGGCGTAATGTAAGAGTTTTCAAGCGCACCCAGCAGTTTTGACTGCTGAACAAGTGGAATATTTTCTATTCCATCAACAAACATTGTGCCTCCAGAAGCGATTGCCAACATTCCCATATTGTCACTTACGGCACCGGTAAAAGCTCCCTTTACATGTCCAAACACAACCGATTCAAAAAGCTGTATTGGTATAGCAGCACAATCCATTTTCACAAAAGGCCTGTTGTTTCTTCTGCTGTTTTCATGAATAGCTCTTGCAAGCAGCTCCTTACCAGTACCAGTTGCCCCCTCAATAAAAATAGCAAAGTCTGACTTTGCCGCTATTTCCGCTTCTGAAATCACCTTCTTCATCTTTTCGTTCCGACTTACAAGTAACTCTGTTGTAGCTGACACAGAATCAAGCGCATTTTTCAATTTAATGTTGGCTTTGTGCTCTTTTTCAATTTTATGAGCCAAGTCAGTTACTTCATGCAATATTAAGCCTCTTATAAGACGAGAAGTTTTCTTGAGGTAAGGATTTGCGACATATGCCGCTGTGTAATGTCTGCCTGGCTTATACAAAAGTCTCAGCGTATTGTATTCATTAAGATTGGTTGACATCTTAAAAACATCAGTTTGCTGTAGCACTATTTTATCAATAGAAACTGTCTCTTTGGGAGACACCGCAAGATTAAGATGTTTTTGAAAAGAGCTGAAGGGTGAAAAATTATAATGTTCAGCAAAAACCTTCCCATTTATTTTATAAATGAAGAAGTTTTCACCTAGAATAACTGACAAATGGCTAACTTTGGTTTCTGAAATTTCGTTATCAATCAACCAGGAGCAGATTAGATAC
>JAEUSG010000049.1 GCA_016788315.1 Fibrobacterota bacterium
AAGTTCGATAATACAGATATTCACAACAGCACCGCGTCTTGAAATTTTATGGCCGCCAATGGATGCGCTAATCAAAGAGACAAATCCTAAAATTCATCTTATCGGCCGAACCGCATATGAAGGCGGCCTACAAAACCTGAAGAATGAGAACGTAGAATTATTCATAGATGGATCTAAACTGTCCTTTTCTGGATGGATTAATGAAGTTGCAGCTGCTTCTGAAACAGACAAAGGGTATTTGACAAATTCAACAATAGCAAAAGTTAGCGACATCAGCCTAGTGCCTGAATGGAGCAAAATTCCTCAACTACAAAGCGCTACTGTAAATGTTGCGGTTAAGGCTTCAGCAACATCTAACGGGAGCAATGCTAAGAGTGACATGACCTCTTTCTGGTGCTACACTGTCGATACAACAGCACCAACCATAAAAATTATCGGTCCGGAGGCTGTAAAAAAAGGCGATTCGCTGCTTAATTTTAGAATGATATTATCTGATGACCTCTCTCCTGAACTACGTGATGTCAGAGTGCGGCTTTATGTTAAAGACGGTCAAAGTTGGAAACACCTTTCAGTACACAATAGGTTTTACAAAGCATTACCGACAGGAACACATTATGATAATGAGCGGTTAAAAAATGCAAACACATCACTTCTTGACAAGTTTATCAATGTGATCCGAGGCGATCTATTACCTTCCGGCGTATACATGCTTGAAATAAGAGGAAGAGATGCTTCATATATTGACAAAAGCCATTTCACCATGGAAAAACGTCTTCATGATGCATACCGCAACAGCCGATACGATTCTATAGGAATATTTTTTGACGAGTACTACAATAGCCGATACAAAGACAGAGATGGATTCAACTGGTGTGCAGAGTCACTCACCTTCAGTATCGATTCAGACAAGCCTGAAATCACTAATTTGCAGCTCAGTCCAAACGAATTCACTTCAACCTCACCATTTAAGAATCTGCTCTGCAAATGGACTGTCAGCGAAGCCTGCACCCTAAGGTGGGCGTTTGACAGAGTTATCTACATTAAAGATAGTACTGGAAAATCGATACCATATTATAGCGAAATTATGCGAAGTGAAAAAATGTCAACAGGACAAGATTCGTTTAAGATAGACAAAGAGTTGGTTAAAGCCACATTCCGAGACGGGTATTACAGATTACGGCTTTGTGCCACAGATATAGCAGGAAACATTTCAGACACCCTAAAAAGCACACAATTTATCACAGATTTCTCACCACCCCTAATTACTGGTATATCAGTTCCAGAGCTAGTAATAGACGGCATCACAAAATCTATACCTTCTGGAAACGCACCCATTGCAAATTCAAATGCAACTCTGACCCTCTCTTTTACGGCAAAAGATATTTTCCTATTTGACACAACTGCCATTCTACCTCTAAATATTAAACTCTTCGTAGAGAAACCAACCGGTAGTGATTCTCTACTTCAAAACACACTTATTTCATTACGACATAAAGATATTTCTACGCCCCATTCTTGGATAATGGACGCTATTCCTTCATCTGCATTTAACCGCGGAGACGGGAAATACCTTTTAAGACTTGAGGTTTCTGATGATCGTACCTTCCCGAATTTTGCTAAATGCTATGAACAGGTAATACGAGGCTGTATTCCTCCTAAAATTACATCGCCGTTGCCATTTTCTGAAGTCAATGGAATTATTTCCATATCAGGAACAGCAAAAGATCCTGACTGGAGCGACAATATTGATTTTTCACACTATACAATTGAGTATCGCCCAAAAAATGGCCTAAACGAACCATGGATGACAGCCGGCGTAGAAATAGAATGCAAAGGTCCAGTAGAAAAAGGACTATTAGGAATAATTAACTTCAACGATACAGAACTAAAAGAAGGGTACTACGAAATAAGGCTTATTGCTTTTGACAAAAGATTTCGTGGAGAAGTTTCAGACAGTTCACTAACTGATAATGTAAATATCGGCACCTGGGCTGCGGACACAACTACAATTTTTCTGTATCGTGAAAGCATTCTAAACAATAATTCTTCACCCAAAATCTCAATAATTCCACCAAACGAAAGAGAGATTATATTCGACGGCAGCGATACTAAAAAAAGAGTTAAGGTACGTCTTTCCGGCAAAGGAAACAAAAAATTTAACACAAAATTTTCTGTTTTAAGCAGTGACGGTAAACTAATAGCCGATACTCTTTTTAAGGATTTATCTACTGACAGTACAGGGAGCGGTACACCGCCGACCTTTTCAAGACTCGGCCTTTTTGTGTACAAAGAGGGCGAAAGGTGGCATCTTCGCTGGAATGATGCAGGTACCGGCAGCAGATTCAAGGTTATGGCCAGATTCAATGGAACGGCTAACAATATGATCGACAACAAAAAGTGCACTCAAGTTGAATATGCAGAGGATGAAAATTCAATGAGTTCTATACTTCTTAATGATTCAGGTAGCGGTGAAATATCATTTTCATCACAAACATCAGAACTGCAAGTTAATGCATCAATATACCCGGACAGGGTAACCCCATGGATTTTTCTCGGACGTGAAATGTCACCACGTGGAACAGGTCTTTTAAATGTGGGCGCTGCAACAGAACGGACTTTTTTATGGAACGGGAAAAACCGATATGGAACATTTCCTCCATCCGGCCAATACTCATTAAAGGCAACAGCCTTCGGAACAAACGGTACTGGCTATGCAACAGCAGAAAAACAAATTAAATGCAATTTTCCTTTTGGCGTAAGAATTGATGACATATCTGATACTCTTTTTGAAATGGATACTTCAACATTCTACAGAGAGCTGACAATTCGCTATCGCCCATTGTCAGCTGGCATGCTTTCATGCTATCTGTTAAATTCAGCAGGACATAGCACCCCATTATTCATTGATTCTGCAATAGAAGGGCGAAGTGATTCTGCTGAGGCATGTGCTTATACCTGGAATTTCAACATTCAAAAGAATCAGCTAATACCGGAAGGTAGATACAGACTGGCGCTTTCATTATCAACCGGAAATGCAAATGAAAAGCCAGCTTGTGATACATCCAAAGAATTCACCTTTAGAATTGTCAAAGTGTTAAACGATCCCCAATATGCCTCCCTTAACGTAAGAGGTGATACTGCAATTAGTTATCAGGGCAGTACGGCAGCCGTGGTCTCAGGTAAAAGCGATCTTAAATGGATGGCACATGGGGCTGGTGTTTCCTATCAGGATATTCCATTCAAATACAAATACAAAGCTTCCGGCAGCCAAACAGTTACTCCACATAGATTTCAAAGGTTTACTATAAAAGCACGAAGGGGCTTTAAGAAGATCAATTATAAAGTTCGCCTTTTTCTTGAGGCTAAGTATTATGAAAGAGGCATATCAGGCGCAAGAAAATTCAGCCCAGAACATGACTACGGTAATCGCTATATGACAAACAATGCCGTACACCTTGGGAACTTTAATTTTACGGACAGCTTGAATGGTATTAACAAACATCAAATAATTTTCCAGGTACGTGCAAATCCAAATACATTTCGCTCTGATGCATTTGTCTATAAAAACGGACTTCCGCGTCTCCATGTATTTTTCTTAAGAGGCAACTATTCTGGTCCGGAGGATACAACATCATGGAGTAAAAATGCCCTTGAAAAGATTTCCATAGACGCAGATAAAGTTGTGCTGAACAAAGAGTTTTTTGCATTTGCCAAAATTAAATATTTCAAACGCAAAGACATTGAAGACGCAGATTATATCAGCGAAGAAGAATACCTTAAGATAGTGAAACAGCATGAAGAATTGGCAACAAAATATGAAGGATCAGAAAGTGAACAATATGGCGAATTCTCAATTAAGATCACTGATGTTTGTCGCGGGCCCAATGAAGGCGTTCACTTTTTCTATTATATATTAGGCATGGAAATAGGCACTCGAAAAGAGGCGTGGGATAAAGACTACAAACGACATGGTTTTAACTCCATCATTAATAGATATACCACATGGGATAGTGAAAACCCACTTTATTACGAACGCGAAAATGGTTTTATAGATCGTGATAAAATGGATAATGATCTTGATGGACAGATCGACGGTACACTGTCAAGAAAGTCAATTAAAGAAGCCGACATTAAATATGTAAGCGATCAGCATGTTCAGGCTTTTGATTTCAAATCACTTATTTCATCTGACAGAATCAAAGAACGTCCCCTTTATTTCACAGATAATGAGGGTGTAGAAAACCCTACTCTTGAGCAACCATTCTGGGAGTTTCGTCTGGCATGCCGTCCGGACGCTGGAACATACAGAAGTTTTGGTTGGTCGAGTTGTTTTAACAAAGATAAAGATCCGAATAAAAAAGAAAGCTATAAAGAAAATCCATTCTGGAACAACTCTTTACAAGATAAAATACGAGTTGAAGGAGACACAGGATCCCGTGCAATTATGGTCTATTGCCAAACCGCTGAACCTTCAGGAAAAACCATAAAGAGAATTGATTGGCCAATTACACTAAGCAGTATCGATTCACTGAACGCCACTTCAACAGATTTGCTTGCTCAAAAATATCCTGCAACAGATACCGCAATCAAGTTCATTCCCCGTTTCGGAGGTGGAGTACGTTTTGGCCCTGAAGATAGTCTTGATGCTGACAAAGATGGCATTATAGATAAAAAATGGGAATCACCTTCACTTATTGATATTGCTGCTTTGGAAAAACGGCTAAAGACAAATGACACAACTCAATATGACGCTGCTGGTAAAATCACTTTAAACAGTTCGGGCAAATACAGCTTTAATGTTATGGGTATTTCAAATCCTGAAAAGTATGGACTAAATGTTACGTCATCAATAAAAGTAACTTCAATAGAATCCAACATACCTCTTTCTGCATCAACCGTTGACATAAATGGCATGGGAGGAGTAAGTTTTGTTCCTTTAAATGGCCCGCCGCCCTGGAGCACCGATGATGATCCATCCCTTGCCTCCATTGGAACTGACAAATATGATTCACTTGACAATAACAGCAATCTACTTATCGATGAAGATTCTCATGGTTGGATAAAAAGTGATGCTACCTCATTCAGTCCGGGCGGTTTTTCCTTCCGACAAAAGTATTTCATGACTGATGGATATCCGAAGATTGGTGCAGCAAATGGCACCTCTTCACTCTTTAAAATTGATCCATCAAACGGTGTTTTGCGTGACACAAGAACCACAACTGCAGAAAACTGGAAAATTGACCTTCGCCATATCAATGGCTCACCAAATAATGAATATGAAATCGAGTCAATAAATTCAGGTACTCCTCCTGACTTGCTAAACGATTTATCAGATGGATTTACCATAAAACTAAAAGAAAACATTTTCACTACTAAAAAGTTTGTAGAGATAAAAGGAATAGCCTTTGGTGATGAATACCGGCTTCTTGTCCGTAATGGAAGTGGATGGAACCAAATATCACCTGTAATTTATAACAAAGCAGTAAATACAACCTCTGATCGTGAACGAACCATCGCATATTGGGATATCGGTTCACTCTGCGGCGGAAATACACTTCTATTACAGGTACGACGCAGCGGTAAGATATATCAAGCTATGCAGAATGTATTCACAGGACAATACGCCAACCATGGAAACCAATCCATTTATTCTAC
>JAEUSG010000061.1 GCA_016788315.1 Fibrobacterota bacterium
AGATCTACAAGTCTCTTTCCATCTTCCGGGGATGAGTTAACACCTTTAATCATAACATATTCAAATGTGATCTTTTCACCAATTGCACGACCATAGTCGGCAGCGGCCTGAAGAAGTGACTTCATCTCTACTTTGTGTGCAAGTGGTATTAGATTGCGTCTTATTTCATCTGTGCTGGCATGGAGCGATATTGCAAGACCAACCCCATTTCCCTCGCGTTTAAGCCGTTCTATCCCTTCTATTACGCCTACCGTTGAGATCATAACACGTTTAGGGCTGATACAGAGTCCCTCTTCCGAATGGACGGTTTTAAGTGCCTTTAGAACTTCATCGAGGTTGTCCATCGGTTCACCCATTCCCATAAAGACTATGTTTGTAATTCGTTCATCGGCACTAAGTTTTCTTTTTGCTGCAATAATCTGATTTAAAATTTCACCCGATGTAAGATTTCTTTTCAAACCCATGCAGGCAGTTGCACAGAGTCTGCAGCCGCGCTTGCAGCCGACCTGCGAAGAGATGCAGAGCGTTGTCCGTTTTTCGTCAGGGATAAGCACACACTCAACAGCTAATCCGTCTCGAAGTCGAACTAGCAGCTTACGTGTTCCGTCAATGGATTCCAATGTTTTTTCTATCACCGGTTCATCTAAATCAAATTCATCTTCAAGAACAGCACGCAGCGACTGCTTAATGTTGCTCATGACGGAAAATGATGCAGCAGTTTTTCCGTAGAGCCATGAATAAAGCTGTCCACCGCGAAAACGAGGTTCACCTTTGGCTATGAACCATTGCTCAAGTTCTTCTCTTGAGAAGTCCTTAACTGAGGGTTTCATTTCTTCTTAGTTTGCGGGAGAATTTCGAGGCCGCCGTAAATCCCGATGTCATTTACCGTTCCATCGTTGTCTTTGAATGCAGATTTATCAATACCGGCATTAATCAGCTGTGAATATCGGGAAAGCTGCCATTTTTTATGCGGCTTATTCCACTCGTTGTCACGCTTTACTGAGTCGGGGATTGTTTCAACAATAATCCGTGATAGTTTTTTATTTGCAACATCACCTTTAGTAGTATCTGTCGAAACCCTGATATCCTTTTCTATTGAATCTCTATGTGTCAAACTTCCCATGAAAACAGGATCAACAAATATATTCTGCCTGAAGTCCGATGGAAACTTATTATCATTTTTCGATCGTATAAGACCATACTCCGGAGCACAATCAAGAACATCCCCTTCAATATTCTTCCAGAAGGCGTTATTCTTCATCTCGAACTGAGATTTTCGGTCGCCAGTAACTCCGGCGAGATTATATGCTATTATGTTATTGTAAATTTTAGGTGCTGCGGATTCAATAAGAACACCAGAAGCTCTGTTGTACATTAAGTTGTTGTTAAAAATGGCCGGAAGAGCCCCCTTCTCGCAATAAATTGCAATATGGTTGTTTACAATGAGATTGTTGCGTATTGTAGGAGAAGCAGTAATTAGCGAAATTGCGCGGACAGCTCCGCGAATATCAGTATAAGCGACTGTTCCCGTTGAAGTTCTCTCGCCTTCAAAAACGAGTCCATACCAGGAGGGTTCGTCCGAACCGGAGTCGGACAGCATGGGACCTATTGTTATCCTGTTGTTCTGCGTACCTATGCATTCAAAACGTCCCTTTATTATTAACATTGGAAGATCGTTCTCTTTTGCCAATGGATGGTCAACTGCGGATGAGCATGGCTGACCTCTCTCAAATCTTATTTCTACACCAGGCATTATAGTAACTGAGGTTTTTACAGGAACTATAACTGAACCGCTTATGATTAATGGACTATGCTTCTGCATCATTATCAGATCATCTTTAAGTATGCCGCAGATTCTTTTTTCTGCGGCTGCAATCATGCTTAACAAAAGTATTACGGATATCACTGTGCGCATTACTGGTTTCCTTTGTCGATGCTCTTAAATAGAAATGCCGCCAGGACTGAAGTGATTTTTTTTACATTCACTGTTATAACTGCCGCTTTATTTTCGAGAAGATTCTTTTCGTCGAAAGTTACTACTTCCATATTTGCTAGTTCGGTTAGAAAATCACCGCTAGAGAAGAGCATATTCGCCTTTTCACCCAGCGTATTCAGCTGAAGATCTACACTTCCATTTTTTTCAAGTTTAGAATTCTTTGTAGTTTCGTAAAGGAAACGGAGAACATCCATCGCCTCTTTTGAAAGCGGTGTTCCGACTTCAATTGTAGATTCTGCTATTTCGCCCCGTTTATACATGGAAAAGAGTTCTAGCGAATTACGATCAGGTACCTGAATTCTGTTGTTTGATACAATTACAAGCTGCTGTTCTTCGATTTCCTTAAGAGCGGATGTTACTCTGTCGTGCGGCAGACTTAAAATTTCCATAATTTCATTTTTGGCAAACTTTAGATCCAGTTCATCATTGCCGGAGAGCGAATCCTCTCTTTTCCGGTTGGTCATGATAGAAAGAAGCGTTGCGATATTCGCTACAGTGTCAGAATCCAATGAAGCTCTTACTCTTCTGTCGGTATCCCGAAGCCTGGTGCATAGAATTTTAATAATCGCCATGAACCATTCAGGTATCTGATGCGATTTTTTTTCAAACTCATCAAGTGTAATTACTGTCGCTTCAACATCTTCAATAACTTCAACGGTTGCGGATCTTGTACGGCCGTCAAGAAGAGACATTTCACCAGCTATACCACCTTTGCCTAATTCGCAGAGGTCAACCCTCTGTCCCTTGTCGGTACGGTAAACTTTAACCTTT
>JAEUSG010000089.1 GCA_016788315.1 Fibrobacterota bacterium
AACAAAATTACCTGTCAAACCTATATCCCAAGCATATTCAACTATTGGTGGCACTGTAAATCCAGTTAGTGCTACACTATTTGGTTTCATTCGAAGTTTTACTATAGAATCAGTATTGGTTGGCCTGTAGCATTCTATGAACGCAGTGGTATGTATTCTTGCTACATTGACAAGAATATCTGTATAAGCGTACAATAGTGTGTGGTCGTATGCGCTTATTTGAATGTTTATAAGGCTGAATTTATTATCTATTAAATATGCATCCGTTTTTTCTTCCTGTTTAGGAATAAGTATAGTATCCAGAAATTCGTTCAGCTCTGGTCTCGAAGAGTCAGATAAAGGGCCACCTATAACACCGAAAATCTCCCTTTTATAGCTGGATATTTTTCTATAGTTGTTAGATATTTTTACTATAACACGTATTTCATCCGTAGTTCTGTAAACACAATTATTATAGCCGGTAAAATTACTATAGGTAGCTGTTGTTCTTAGTTTTACAGGAGATATTTCTATCACTTGAATTTTGGGCTTAAGACTGTCTTTACTTATGCCTGTGAATGTATAAACAGTTGGTGAGGTAGGTGCAATGTTACCTTTTGGTGTTAACATTTGAAGAGTCGCAGAAATTTCTTTGTTTGGATAGTATTTAAGGGTTGCTGTTGTATCTGTAGTTTGTTTCTCTTCTGCATTAGTTGAAATCTTATAGCCAGATATTTTCGAAAGATTTCTCTTTGTCCAATGAAGTGTAATCGCTTCATTTGCAGTGTCAATAATACATTTTGTGAAAAGAGGTTTTGGTTCACCAATACCTTCAAGCATTATGCTGGTTGGTGGGTAAAGTAAAGTTGTTCCATTCTTTCTTTTTAGGCTGATCGTAAAATAATTTGAGTCGAGTGGGAGATACGATATTGTGATAGTGGTGTCTGATGTAAATCTATTGTCCGTGTTAGAAGAAACACTGAAACCATATAAACTATAATATGATGTTTTTGATGGATTTTGCTTTTTCCAATTAAGTGTAATTTTTTCATTTGCAGTGTCAATGATGCATTTTGTGAAAAGAGGTTTTGGTTCGCCAATTCCTTCAATTAGCATACGGGTTTGTGGATATGGTGAAGTTGTACCGTTCTTTCTTTTTAGGCTGATCGTAAAATAATTTGAATCAAGAGGGAGAAACGATATCGTAATAGAGCTGTCTGTAGTAAATTTACTGTCTGAGTTAGAAGCAATATTGTATCCATCTACTTTAAGAGTGTCTCTCTTAGTCCAGGATAAAGTAATTTTCTCATTTAAAGTATCAATTGTGAAACTCGTAAATAATGGCTGAGGCACACCTAAAGTCATAGTATCCATGTCTGTACATTCACCAGGGTTTATGGTGATAACAGTGTCTATAACATCATACTCTAATGAAACTCTGAATCGGACAGGATATCTGCCACTTGCCATTTTTGGAATATATAACAATCCTGATTCCAAAATCTGATTGTTACTATAATTAGTTCCCCAGAAGATAGTTTCGATATTCCGAGGGTCATGAATTGGTGCTAACTTAAAGACAATCCTCAAACAACCAGCAGCCTTAACCTTCATAGCTGGGAGAGTAGTGTCACCATCAAGCGATATCGAATCCTTGAAGACCATCTTCCCATTTCGACTATCTGCAAGAATATTGTATGTGCCGGTAAGAGCCTTGCTCGTGCCGAAATATCCATTAGCGTCCGTTGAGACAGTAACTATCTGCGATTCGGAGCCGCTGGATCTAGGGTCCAGGGCTGCTGGAATGAAATTGACATCAGCATTAGCTGCAGGAGAGCCATCTTCATTTATAAGCTGTCCATTAATTGCATTGCCGGTTCTAGATCCCGATCCGGCAATATCATCACCAGCTTGTTGGCAGCTGATGATTAGTATGAACAGCATAAGAGTTGTGATTAATCTTTTCATTCTATTTATCCTTTACATTTGTAGTCAACGGGAAGAGCTGGAGGTTAAGCTGATATATTGTTTCAGGCGGAAGCGAATCCTGACCAGCCAATTCCAGAATCTCTTTCTGGAAGGAGATCATTCGCTCACGTATCTTTTTCATTGCTGTCTGTGAAATACATAGAGAAAGTGCGCCAACTTCGCGATCTGTAGTTGGA
>JAEUSG010000145.1 GCA_016788315.1 Fibrobacterota bacterium
CACGCTCCCTGGAGGAGTTCTCCGGGCAGGAACACCTTCTCGCCAAAGAGAGCGGACTGCGCAAAGCAATCGATAACGATGCCGTAACCTCCATGATTTTCTGGGGGCCGCCTGGTACTGGCAAAACAACCCTCGCCAATATTATCGCTAACATGACCGGCTGCCGTTTTATATCAATGAGTGCCGTTTCAGTTGGGATAAAGGATGTAAAAGCGGTAATTGAAGAGGCCAGAGAACGCCTTAAATACAAGGGTCGAAAAACAATACTCTTTCTTGATGAAATCCATCGATTTAATAAGGCGCAGCAGGATGCCTTTTTGCCCCATCTTGAAAATGGCACTATTATACTGATAGGTGCGACCACGGAAAACCCCAGTTTTGAGATTAACGCCGCTCTCCTCTCCCGTATGCGTGTTTTTGTTCTGAAGGCGCTGACTACTGAGGATATCAGAAACATTCTCAAGAGAGCTGTTGAAAAGAATGGCGGTGGACGGAAAATTGCTGACGATGCATTGGAATTTCTTGCCCTAATGAGTAACGGCGATGCAAGATTTGCACTAAACACAATAGAATTTGCATTAAGGTTATCAGGCTCATCAGAAAAAGAGATTGATAAAAACACCATTGAAGAGGCGATACAGAAAAAAGCGATCATGTATGATCGAAACGGTGAAGAGCATTACAACATAATGTCTGCACTGCATAAGTCAGTACGCGGCAGCGATCCGCAGGCTGCACTTTACTGGTTTTACAGAATGATTGAGGGGGGCGAAGACCCTCTTTACATAGCAAGGCGTGTTATAAGAATGGCAAGCGAGGATATCGGACTTGCTGATCCATCTGCGTTGACGCTATGTATGTCTGCCAAAGAGGCTTATGTTATGCTCGGAAAACCGGAAGGCATTCTTGCCATAGCAGAAGCGGTAGTATATCTCTCTCTTGCCCCAAAAAGCAACCGTCTTTATACTGCTTCGCATTCTGTACAGGATGAAATTAGAAAAAGCGGTCCGCTGCCCGTTCCCATGCACATCAGGAATGCTCCGACAAAACTAATGAAGGAACTAGGTTACTCTGACGGCTACAAATATGACCATGACTATAAAAACGGCTATTCCGGTCAAGATCATCTTCCAAATGAAATCGCAAAGGCTGTTTACTATACACCGTCACAATATGGCTATGAAAATGAACTGCTGAAACGGGTTGAATATCTAAAGAAGCTTAAATCGGCGGCCTCTTAGCCTTGATTTTGTTGACATAATCGCGCGGAGTTATGCCAGTAATTTTCCTGAAAGCTCTGGCGAAATGTGAATAATCGTGAAAGCCTAGTTCGATAGCAGTCGTTGTAAGAGACTCATTAAAGTGCAGTAGAAAATCTTTTGCTTTAAGGATTTTTTTATCCAGCACATACTGATGTGGTGCGATACCTGTCACCTTGTGAAAAAGTCTGTTCAGATGAACCGGATGCATTTTTGCAACATCTGCCAGCTCTTTTATTGAAAGTCTTTTTTTATAATTGTCGCTTATGTATTTGAGCACATCTCCGATACGCTTCTCAGTATTTCTATCGTCTGGTCCTTCTGTGGGAACCGATTCTCTATCCTGTTCCGGTGCAAGTGTTTCAAAAATATGAAGCAGCCGTATTGATGAAGCTTGATGCCAACCGGGCTCTTTTGACAAATAGAGTGCGAATAGCTCTTCAAGCCATTTGACAACCATTTTTGTATTGGATACAACAGAGACTTCAGGAAGCCCAGTATCTTTAAAAGGAAGCTGTCCCTTAGGTCCAATGGGTATGAATTGGGCGTAATAATATGAAATTGGTTTTCCGGGAACTGGAATTCTTTCAAGCAGCTTTCCTGTGTCAAGGAAGACAAGATCACCCTTATGAGCAAGAATATATCTGTTCTCAAAAACAAATTTTATACCGCCCTGCGCGATATAAACCATTGTCACTTCAGAAATTTCGCGATAATTAGCCTGTCTGTGCCAATATATGGCGTTAGCTGCTGTTTTTTTATGACAGCCTAGAAGCTTGGCCCCAACCAAATCATGATAACTGTTTCCCATGCATGAAAAATACACTCATGTGTTATGATTGTACATGAAAAAGAGCGTCAAACAAAAAACTTCGGTTTATAACTGATAATTTGTGAGCGAAGCTCTTCGCTCATACCGTTTTTAGTGAGTTTGCAGATTAGATCATTAAAATCTTTCTCCCATGGGAAAAAAGATCGGTTCAGTTTACATGCCTTTTCTAAAAGCGGAAGTGCGTTTTGATCATTTTTAGTCTTAAGATTTGCTCTTGCGGACAGGAAATGAAAGAGCCATGAGCTCCCCTTCACTTTCGCCCCTTTCAGAGCTCTCTCTAGGGCCGCCTTGTAAGCACCCTTAGCAATCAGTTCAGCAATGCATTCAAGCTCATCTTCTGGTGAATATATTGCGGCTGTTTTAACAGGTTCAGGAGCATTTTCTCTTATTGTCCCTTTTGCCGTTTTCAAAAAATCTAGAGC
>JAEUSG010000116.1 GCA_016788315.1 Fibrobacterota bacterium
CAGGGGCACACTCTGCTCCTTTTTTGATACGTTTGTTTTTGGTTCGCTATAATATAATAGTAGTTAGCCATCGAATAGTTGCAGATTTTATATTTCCTTCATCTATGAAAACATCCAATACACAAAAATTATTCCTGTCAGGAAATGAAGCCCTAGCCCGCGGTGCGTGGGAGGCTGGACTTAAGGTCGCAGCCGCCTATCCCGGAACCCCTTCAACAGAGATTCTGGAAAATATCGGCACATATGCCGAAATTGACGCACAGTGGTCGGTTAACGAAAAAGTTGCCTATGAAGTCGCTTATGGCGCCTCAATGGCAGGTGTCCGAAGCCTTTATGCCAGTAAGCATGTCGGCCTCAATGTCGCAATGGACCCGCTCATGACCAGTGTGTACATGGGGGTAAACGGCGGTTTTGTGGCTGTTGTAGCCGATGACCCCGGCCTCCACTCCTCTCAAAATGAGCAGGATACCCGCTGGACTGGAATTTACGGCAAATTACCGGTTATGGAACCCTGTTCACCCCAGGAAACCTACGATTTTATTAAAGAGGCCTTTGTAATTTCTGAAAAATTCGACACACCCGTTCTTTTTAGAATAACAACCAGAACTGCTCATGCAAAAGAAGACGTAACTGTCGCATCACGAGTTGAAATTCAGGATAAGCCGCTTGCAATGGACATGCAGAAATATGTCATGGTTCCCAAATTTGCAGCAGCACGGCATGTCATAGTCGAAAAACATTTGAAAGATTTAGCAAAATTCGCCGAAACCACTAAACTGAACCGCATTGATAAGGGCAAGGGCAAAACCGGCTTTATTACATCTGGCGTTTCTTATCTCTACATCAAAGATTATTATCCTGACGCACCGGTTCTAAAACTTGGACTCTCCTACCCGCTTCCAGAAAAGAAGATCAGGGCATTTGCAAAATCAGTTAAAGAAATTTTCGTAATTGAAGAACTTGATCCAGTTCTTGAAAATCAGCTTCTTGCTATGGGAATAAAAATCAAAGTGCGCCACGAAAGTTTCCGACTTGGTGAACTCCGTCCCGAATACATTCCGCAGATTGTTGCCGGAAAGAAAAAGAACGATCCGCCTCTTCCAGCTCGTAAGCCGTCGCTCTGCGCCGGATGCTCTCACCACTTTGTCTACCACGTACTTAAGAAGTTCGACACATTCGTATCAGGCGATATCGGCTGTTATACTCTTGGTGCGCTTCCTCCATATCTTTCTGTACACTCATGCATCTGCATGGGCGGCGGATTTACAATTGCAGAGGGACTCAAAAGAGGAAACCTTGCCGGTAAAAAGGTGGTCGGTGTTGTCGGAGACTCTACATTCATACACTCAGGTATTACCGGACTTATCAACGCTGCCTATAATAAATCAAAAGGCGTTCTGCTTATTCTTGACAACACTATAACAGCGATGACAGGAGGTCAGGAAAACCCTGCCTCCGGCTTCACACTTAAAGGTGAACCTGCACAAATGCTCGATTTGGCAGCTATCTGCCGTGCATGCGGTGCCGACGTTGTTGATGTTATCGATCCGACAAAACATCACGACTTTGAAGCTCTTCTCTCGAAACGGCTGAACGAAAATAGCCTTTCGGTAATAATCGCAAGAAGCCCATGTAAACTGATAAAGAGATAAACTATGAATAAAAAAACTTCTAAATCTGAAATAACAAACATTCTGTTCTGCGGAATCGGCGGGCAGGGTGTTCTTAAGGCTTCTGAAATTGCCGGCGATGCAGCAATGCTTGCAGGCTTTCACGCAAAAAAGAGCGAAGTTCACGGCATGTCGCAGCGAGGGGGATCTGTTGATTCGCACCTGCGATTCGGCAAAGTGGTTTACTCCCCTCTTATATCGCCAAAGGCAGCACATTTTCTTGTTCCATTTGCCGCTGAAGAGGGTGTGCCGATGCGAAAGTTCCTTGCCAAAGATGGAGTGGATCTCACCCCTTACCTGGAAAAGGCAGCCGCTGTTATTACAGACAAAAAATTCCTTAACACCTATATGCTTGGCGTTTTGGCAGCATATGTGCCTGCAATTGCCTATGAGTACTGGGTAACAAGCCTGGGCAGAATTTTCAAGAGAGCAATTGACGAAAACATAGCAGTATTCAGGCAAGGCTTTGAGGAGGCTTCTAAAAAATGATCTTCAATGAAAAAATGGAGACCCTGTCCAGGGCTGAGATGAAAAATATCCAGTCGGAGCGGCTGGTCAAACTTGTAAAATATGTCTACGATAAATCCCCTGTATACAAGTCAAAACTTGACAAACATGGTGTAACGCCATCAGACATCAAAACAATAGATGACATTCAGAAACTCCCATTTACAGTTAAAGAGGACATGCGTGATTATTATCCCTTCGGTCTCTTTTCAAGGGATATTAAAGAGATAAGAGAGATCCATGTTTCAAGCGGAACTACGGGTAATCCAACTGTTGTGGGATACACACAGGCTGACCTTGACTTGTGGGGTGAAGTTGTAGCCCGCTCCATAGCCTGTACCGGTGGCGTTCCAGGCGATATGATACAAATCGCATACGGATACGGCCTCTTTACCGGCGGCCTCGGGCTTCATTACGGTTCTCTGAAACTGGGACTCACTGTTCTCCCTATGAGCAGCGGCCAGACTGCTCGCCAGCTCAAACTGATGACCGACTTCAAACCGCGCATTCTTGCATGTACTCCAAGCTACTGTCTTTATATGCTTGACGAAGCACGCGACATGGGATTAGACCCGCGTAAAAGCTCCTGGGAAATCGGTATTTTCGGCGCGGAGCCCTGGAGCGATAACATGCGCGGAGAGATTGAAAAATCATGGAATATGCTTGCCACAGACATCTACGGTCTGTCCGAGATAACCGGTCCCGGCGTTTCGCAGGAGTGCCACCACAAAAGCGGTATGCACGTATGGCACGATGTCTTCTACCCTGAGGTAATTGACTCTGATACCGGCAAACCGGTTCCTGACGGCGAGTTCGGAGAACTTGTCTTTACAACACTCACTAAAGAGGGCATTCCTCTACTTCGCTACAGAACGCGCGATATTGTAAAACTTGACTACACAACTTGCGCCTGCGGAAGAACCGCCCCAAGAATGAGCAAAGTAAAGGGGCGTACCGACGACATGATTATTATCCGCGGCATAAATGTTTTCCCCTCCCAGATTGAACATGTACTGCTTCAGGTCGAAGGTGTACAGCCACACTATCAGCTGGTTGTAGAACGGGTAGGCGGTCTTGACACTTTGGAAGTAATAGTTGAAGTTGAAGATAAAATATTCTCAGATGAGATTAAGGTTCTGGAGAATCTCAAGACAACTATCAAACGCAAAATAGAATCTGTCCTTGGGGTTGCGGCTAAAATCAAGCTTGTTGAGCCGAAAACCATTCAGCGTAGCGAAGGCAAGGCAAAGAGAGTAATTGACAAGAGAGCACTATAAGGAGCATATATGAAAGTTAAACAGATTTCTGTATTTCTCGAAAATAAAAAAGGGCGCCTATACGATGTATCAGCGCTTCTTGCAAAAGAATCCATCAACATACGTGCTCTCAACATAGCTGAAACTGATGATTTCGGTGTGCTGCGTATGGTTGTCGACCGCCCGGTCGAAGCCCTGTCAGCGCTGAAAAATGGCGGCTTTGTAGCAAACACAACTGATATAGTTGCAGTAGAAATAGATGATACTCCAGGCGGTCTTTCAAAAGTTCTGAAGGTGCTTTCCGATGCCGACATCAATGTTGAATACATGTACGGCTTTATCGAAAAAAGATCCAATAACGCAATTATGGTCTTTCGGTTTGAATCTCCTGAAAAAGCTATCTCCGTGATTTCAGGTACCGGAATAAAGGTGATAAACGAAACCGAAGTAAAAGATCTGTAAAATGCTTAACAGAGAAATTGAAACAATAGAGAGATCTGAACTTGAAAAACTGCAACTGACGCGTTTCAGATTTACATTAAGCCAGGCATTCAAAACAGAGTTTTATAAAAAGAGATTTTCAAGAATTGGTCTTTCCTCACCCGAAGACATACAGCAGCTTTCAGACATTAAGAAAATCCCCTTTACAACGAAAGATGACCTGCGAGAAGGGTATCCTGAAGGTTTTCTTGCTGTTCACAAAGATGAAGTAGTTAGACTACATGCAAGTTCAGGCACAACCGGTATGCCAACAGTTGTACACCACACTAAACGTGATCTTGACAACTGGACACGTCTCTGTACACGTTCACTGATTGCAACCGGTGCAACAAAAAGCGACACATTCCAGAACATGATGACCTATGGTCTCTTTACCGGTGGTCTTGGTTTGCACTACGGAGCTGAAGCTCTTGGAATGCTTGTTATTCCTGCCGGCGCAGGCAACACAAAGCGTCAAATTCAATTGATGCGCGACTTCAAAACTACAGTTGTTCACGCCACACCTAGCTACCTTCTGCATATGGCAGATGAAGTAGCTAAAGAGGGAATAACTCCACCGAAGCTAGGGCTAAAAAAAGCGATGATCGGTGCAGAACCACACTCTGAAAACATCAGAAAAAAGCTTGAAGATATTTTTAAGATAGATGCCTACAATTCATACGGCATGAGCGAAATGAATGGTCCTGGTGTTGCTTTTGAATGCATTGCTAAAGATGGGATGCATCTTTGGGAAGATGCCTATTACATGGAGATCATCAATCCTGAAAGCTGCGAGAATCTTGGTGAAGACTGCGAAGGCGAACTTGTATTGACAACTCTTGAACGCGAAGCAACACCATTAATCAGATATAGAACGCGCGACCTGACTTCAGTAATTGCAGGTCTTTGCTCCTGCGGACGCACATCCAGAAGAATCAGAAGAATAAAAGGACGCTCCGATGATATGCTTATTATCAACGGTGTAAACCTCTTCCCGTCGCAGATTGAAGCGATCTTAATGAAGCACCCAGAAGTTGGTACAAACTATCTAATACAGATTGAGAAAAAGTCATCGCTTGATAAGATTACAGTAAAAACTGAAATCTATCCAAAGCTTTTCTCAGGTGAGATAACCGATCTGGACCGTGTGAAGAAGGTCATACATGATGAGATAAAGTCAGCATGCCTTGTGAACGCTTCAATTGAATTCCATGAACCCGGCTCGCTCCCTGTGTCACAGGGCAAAGCGGTCCGCGTTAGCGACTTACGTAAAGAGGAATAAAAATGATACAGCAAATCAGTGTCTTTCTTGAAAACAAGCCCGGCGGGTTAAAAAAGATTATTGCGATACTTAAAATGCATAGCATTAATATCAGAGCTACTGTTATTCATGATAGGGGCGACTTTGGAATTGTTCAGTTTCTTGTAAGCGATCCTGTAAAAGCGCAATGGTCTCTTTCTGAGGCTGGACTTGCAGCTGCTATAAAACCTGTTATAGCAGTAATCATCAACGACGAACCGGGCTCCCTACTAGGAATAACAGAACTGCTTGACATAAATCACATCAATGTTAAGGATGCATACGGCTTTGTACTTGAACAGCGCAAAAAGGCAGTTTTCTGTATCGAAGTCGAAAAGCCGGAGGAGACAGAAGAGTTCTTAAAGACCAACGGCATAAACATGCTCACGCCGGAAGAGCTTTACGAATTTTAATTTATTCTGTTACAGTAAAAATGCGTGACTGATTACCCTTATCTGTGCGCAGCCTGAGCAGATAACGGCCCCCTGCAACACTCTTTCCTTCGTGATTTTTTCCGTTCCAGTTAAAAAGATGGCGGCCTTTTGCTGCTTTACCATACTTAAATGTAAAGACCGACCTGCCTTCAGGTGTTACAATTCCCAGATCCATCAATTCTGCATCATTGCTTAACGTAACAGTAATAACAGCGCTTCTGCTGATTGGATTTGGACCAATAGAAAGTATTGAACCATCATAAACATTCTCCGGAATTATCTCCGAAGCAATAGGCATTTCATTCGCGCTGGAGTAAACTTCATATGCTCCAACAGAGGGAGGAACCGGTCTCGCTTTACCTAGGAGATCAGTTGGGCAGAGGCTTGCAATATTTGTCCCCTTGCCGATCAGAATAGTAGCCGATGATTTCAATCTGTAGTTGTATGAATCCGGAGCCCAGAAAAATGAAGCCTCATATGAAGTCGTTATATTTGATGTAGATATGATACCGCTTTTAACTGAACCACCCATAATGATATTGTTAATCGCCGAAATACCAGTAGAACTGTTTTGATTCTGAATACCAGCTGTCTGAATCAGGGTGTTATTAAGAAACCTGCAATTTGTTACCTTGTTGCAATGAAGTCCTACATCAGTTATTCTGACAACAACATTATTTCTGGCAATTCCGTTAAAGGCTTCCACGGAACCGCGCCGCTGAAAATCTGATCCGGTAGTTCCTCCGCCAAATGAGAGACCGACAAAACAGTCACGTACCAGATTGTTTTCATACACCGGATATTTTCCGCCAGCTTTTAAAAAACAGGCGTAGCCCTCTGTAAGTGAATAGTTGTGCATATGACAGCCGCGAACAGTAAGATAATCCGGTCCATTTATGTTCAACATTCCAATCGCCTGATTTCTTGAACCGGCTGAACCTTCACAATTTTCAAACAGCATATAATCCTGCCAAACTGTTGAACTTTCTGGTGTGAGAACAGGGGAGCTGTTCTTAACAGATTTATCAATACATCCTACAAATGTACAATTGCGCACAATCAGGTGACCTGCTCCCGGCTTAATGTGCAGACAATGGTAGGATGGTCCGCCATCCAGCGTAAGGTTTTCCAGAACAACATACTTTTTGTCAACCAGCATCATCTGATCACCGTAGTTTCCTGATATTGTCACGGTATTCCTGGCAGCAGCTCTGATGACTACATATCCGGCGGCTTCACTTCCGCCGCGGCTGATTAAGAAATCTCCTCCAACTGCATATGTACCGGGAGCCAGTGTAACCGTGTCCCCTGGATTAACTGCGTTCACAGCAGTACGAAGCGTTGCAACGGTTGAAACATTGGTGTTCAGTGAAAAAATTGTAATAGACAAAAGAGTTACGGCTGCAAAAATGCTTTTCATCGATCCCCCTTAGTACAATGACATGCACTAAGAATAGATTAATACAGGTCAAACGTCAAATCAGAGTGCGCAGAAAGCGTTTACTTTCTCCCTGATTGTCTTTTCATAGCCAGGCATGCTCAGCACATCACACTCACTGCCTAGAATGAAAGGATGACCTGTGGCAGTCATTTTTTCAATAATCTCTTTCGCCAGTTTCACAACTGCATCTAGGGAAATTTCTACGTCTGAATAAAATTTCTTTGTCGGCATGTTTCCGTACATGACTATATCTTTGTCAACAAACGGCTCCATTTCCCAAAGCTTTACCGGACTTCCGAAAGAGAAGACATCCGGGCGTAATGCAGCAAGCTTCTGAGCCATGACTGGCCGGAGATCTCCGCAATCATGAAGAATAAGAGAAACACCATGTTTATCAAGGAGCTCCTTAACCTTTCTGTTTGGCTCAATTACATACCTGTCAAAAACATCACTGCCTTCGTCCATCTGTTTTGGGGAGAAATAGACAAGATTTGCAGCCGGTTCACAAAGGAAGATAGCCTTTGCTCCACCTGCAATTTTAATCTTCAGCGATTTCAATACAGTATTTGTAGCGATCTCCGAAATCTTTTCTACAAGAGCAACTTCTGGTGCATCTTCTTTGGTGAGTCCATTTCCAGCGAGATATATCGGAATAATAGGGTCTGACATCATCTTGGTAAGAAGAGAGAATGGGCCTATACTCATATCTACAGGCAGAAGATCTGTCTTTGTTGCAATATAATTCAGAGAGATGAGATTAGCTTTTGTGCGCGGATGTGACTTGAAATCATGAGCTTCGATCTTTTGCCAAACAGAATCATCAGGAAGCTCATCAAAATGAAAAGTATTCCTATTTTCAGGCGCAACACCAAGAGCATCAAGAATGGTCTCTTTTTCAATTACGAGATCCATGATTGGAATTGCAAAGGGCAATCCGAACCTTCTGGCAGTTTCCTCTGTTACCTTACCAAGGAGGTCACCATTAAGGAGTATTTCATCATGGTTGGGTTTTTCGTGTAGAACTAAATGTGCAGCAACTGGAGCCCTTTTGCCTGTTTTGGCAAATTCGGTGAAAAACTTACGGCTCATCTTATAATCTCCTTCTTTTGTTATAAAGCCAAAAAAAACTGTTCGAAAAGATAGTAATTTCGGTACTGAATGTAAAATTTATAGTTAGTTAGTAGGAAAAAGGTATTTTCACCCCTTTTCCTCTTTATGAAGATATATATTATATACTTCATAGGATATTGGAACCATATTCACCGGTTAACCGGTTTTAGATGCGGGAGGAACGCCCTTGGAAGATCTGCAAATATCAGTAAAAAAAGTTGGAAGCGCTGCTGTAGTTAAATTCTCCGGCAACTTCGATTATGATCTCGACCATGTTAATGAGGAGCTTATCGAAAAACAGCTTTCCTCCTCACCAGACGCCATTGTTCTGGATATGGAAAATGTCAAGAAGATGGCAAGTGCCTTTATTAACAGGTTGGTCAAAATTCTCAGAATTGTTGACAAAGAAAAACGCCGTTTATACCTTCTGAACGTCTCTGATCAATCTATCAAAGTGCTTTCAATGGTTAATATCATTGGTCGCTTTTCCATACTGCATTCAGAAGCGGAACTAAAATCTCTGCATAACAGTTCATCTGCAAAAAATGAAAACCCTTCGTCAGTTCACCTATCAATCAGCAGGTCTGCAGAAGATTCAAAACACAGACTCTCTGTTTCAGGTTCCATAGTAGAAGGGGCAAATACCTCTCTTATTCTTGACGAAGTAAAATCTTCACTTGGTTCTGGTGCTTCGTCAATAATTCTTGACTTAGCTAAAGTGGATTTACTTGACACAATAAGCGTCGGCATACTTCTTATGATCCAGAAAATGTGTGAAGATAAGAAGGTAACAATTAAAATAGAAAATCCGAATGAAGTTATAACTCACGTTCTGGAAATGAACGAAGTTGGACGCCTGTTCGGCTTATAAAAACATGAAAATTCACTTTTGCGGTGCCGCACAAACTGTAACAGGATCCCAGCATCACGTATCAGTTAATGGAAGATCTTTTCTCCTTGATTGCGGACTTTTTCAGGGCCGACGACAGGAGGCACTTGAAAAAAATCAGAAATTTCCCTTCGATCCTGCAGCGATGGACGCAGTTGTGCTTTCACATGCACACATGGATCACAGCGGTAACCTGCCGACACTTGTTAAAAACGGCTTTAAAGGGCACATACACGCAACCCCTGTTACCATAGAACTATGCCGTGTTATGCTTCGCGACTCTGCACACCTTCAGATGCACGATATTGAATTCCTCAACAAAGTGCGCCGCAAACAGAATCTTGCTCCGGTTAAACCGCTATATACACCTGAAGAGGCCGAAGCTGTAATGCCGTTATTCGTTCCTCATGAATATGAAGAAACATTTCCTGTCACACAGGGTGTGGAGGCTACTTTTTCAGATGCCGGACATATACTCGGCTCTGCTGGTGTACTGCTTGAAGTGAATGATCGCGGCCGTTTGCTCCGCGTTGGTTTCTCCGGAGACGTGGGCCGACCTCATCTGCCTATTACAAGAGACCCTGTAGTTCTGGACGATCTTGACGCGCTTATTGTCGAAACAACATATGGCGGACGTACGCATGGATCTTTTGAAGATGTTGAAGAAGAACTCGTTCAGATTATTAAGTCAACCATGGCAACCGGCGGTAAAATAATTATTCCAGCCTTTGCAATTGGCCGCACACAGCTTATCGTTTTCCTTCTGCATAAACTTTTCCTGGAAGATAGAATACCTGAAGTTCCGATTTTTGTTGATAGCCCATTAGCAGTTTCAGCAACTGACATCTACCGCTCACATCTTGATCTTCTGGACAGACAGGCACACAGAATCTTTCTGAATAATAAACTTGATCCATTTTCATTCCGCAGACTCACTTACATTCAGGATAAAGATGCATCGAAGAAGCTGAATGATCTCGCTTACCCGCATATCATCATTTCTGCATCCGGCATGTGCGAAGGCGGTAGAGTTCTCCATCATTTACGCAACTCTGTCGACAGCCAGAATACAATGCTTCTTTTTATCGGCTATGCTGCGCAGCACACACTTGCCCGTAAGATTATGGATGGTGCAAAGCACGTTAAAATTCTCGGCGAAGACCATGAAATAAAATGCAAAATCCACGTTATGGATAACTTCAGTGCGCATGCCGATCGTCACGATATTCTTTCTTATATCCGGACAACACCACCGGAAAAACTGAAACATATTTTCCTTGTACATGGTGAACAGGACAATTCCAACTCTCTTATTGATGCGATAAGGAGCCAGGGATATCAGAATGTACAATATCCAACTTTCGATACTGTTTGTGAGATTTAAAAAATGCTGAGCAAAAGATCGTCTATCGGAAAATTCTGCGTTGTAGCAATTAGCGATGAATTCACTGTCGTTTCTGACCTTCAGGAACTTGACATATTTATCGATGGGCTAATTCTTAAAGAGATCAATTTCATAGCTGTCAGATTTGAGAAAATATCCTACATATACTCCGGTGCTCTTGCAATTCTTGTAAAAAATGCAAAAAAGCTAAAAGAACGCGGCGGAGAAATTGTTCTTCTAGAACCCAACCGCGATGTTGATGACATTATGAAGATCACAAATCTACATAATGCTATACGCATGTTCCACACAGAAGACGAACTGCGCGGGGTTCAGAACTAAGTTTTTCAATTCTAAACCAACAAGTTAACAATTTGCTCAGGCGTTACACTGTTAAGGTTTTTATAAATCAAATCAGCTTCAGGAAGAGCCTCTTTTGTTCCTATGCCTACAGCTTTCATTCCCGCTGTATGTGCAGCCGTAATTCCTGAATAGGCATCTTCAAAGACAACACACTGTTCAGGCGGTACATTGAGCTTATTGGCTGCAAGCAGAAAAAGATCGGGTGCGGGCTTTGCATTTGGTACATCCGCGCCGCAGACGATTGAATCAAACAGATCATTTGCTTCCAGCCGTTCGATTATTTCAGCAGCATTTTTGCTTGACGAACCAATAGCGGTTTTAAAACCGTCATGTCGGCTTTGAGTCAGAAATTCTCTCATTCCCGGAAGCATATCATTCCGGGTCAGTTTTTTCAGGAAGCTCCTGTAGAGGTCGTTTTTCTTATTCATAAGACTCTTGAACTGATCTGGAGGGAGCACCTTGCCGGATAAAAGTCGCTTAAAAGATTCCTCTCTGGAAACTCCTTTAAGCTCCTCATTTTTATGCCTGTCGAAAGGCACATTAAGCTCATCAGCTATGGTTTTCCATGCTTGAAAGTGATATTCAGCCGTATCAGTGACAACTCCGTCCAAATCAAATATGAATGCTTTTTTCTGGTTTTTCATAATAATAAAATATATTATTTTCATTAAAGATTCGAAATGTTTCATTAAATAAAACAAAGAGCTGTTTTAAATATTCAGGAGCCAATCATTATGAATAACTGGATTCTTCGTGAAGATGGTTTTGATGTAAAGAAAAATCTCGCATACGAAGGGCTATTTACACAGGGCAGCGGCTATCTTCATTTACGTGGCTCTTTGGAAGAGCACCTGTCTGAAACTCCGCAGAACCAAACTTACATGCGAAATGCCGGGAATGTAACGGTTGAGGTATTTAAGAAACTCAAAGCCAAGTGGGGTGCCTTTATTCCCGGCATCTACGGAAAACATCCAGTTTTTGTTTCTCAGCTTATCAATCTACCCTGGTTTGCGGGCATTTCAATTGAGGCCGACGGCGAATCTCTCGACATGGAGAAATGTTCTATTTTAAACTACAGCCGCATTCTCAATTTGAAAAACGGCGAACTTACAAGAACATTTGAGTGGAAGACAGCCAAAGGAGTAACACTAAAGATTTCATTTACCCGATTCATTAGCAGTTCCCGTAAAAAATTATGCTGCCAAAAAGTAAACATATCTGCTGACAAAAGCTGCTCTCTTAAAATATCAGGCGGAATTGATGCAGATGTCAGAACAAGCGGACATGACCACTTTGCCTCTGTTGCTCTTGATCTGAAGAGCGCGAATTCCGTTCATTGCATTGTGAAGAGTGATATTGGCGATACAGTAAATATTCTCACGCAGTTTTCCGGAGTCGATGCGAAATGGAATTATATTGCGGGCGAAAAGAATGGTGAACTCGTTTCGAACTTCTCACTTACTCCAGGCAAGGAACTCTGCATAGAAAAAAGGACTGCTCTCACAACATCAAGGGACCTGGAAAAAGAGGATGAAGCAGCAATTTTAAATTCAGCTGTCGCTTTAAGTTATTCTGCACTGCTGAATGAGAGTGCCCAAGAATGGGAGAAACGTTGGAACTGCTCTGATGTTCAGATTGATGGGGACGACAATGGTCAAATAGCCCTACGGGCTTCAATATATCATCTGCTCCGCTGTCATGTTCCCGGTGACAAGCGTGTAACCATTGATGCCAAAGGATATGCCGGCGATGCCTATTTCGGCCACTTTTTCTGGGATACTGAGATGTATCTACTCCCTTTTTATTTATACACCGATCCGGAGCGGGCAAAGACATTTACAGATTTCAGAATTCATGCTCTTCCGGCAGCAATGAAGTACGCAGAAAAAATGGGATACAGAGGCGCCCGTTTTCCGTGGGAATCTGACAGTAACGGCGATGAATGCTGCGCCCGCGGCAACTGGCAGTATGGAGATCATGAGATTCATATTACAGGCGATGTTGCATATGGAATAGCTCATTATGCAGCTGCTTTGGGAAATGATGGATATCTGAAAAAGGAGGCAGCTACTCTCCTTGTTGAAAGCGCCCGCTACTGGCTTGACAGAATAGATTGGCGTGAGGGCGACAATTACCCGAGCATACTCGGAGTGATGGGGCCTGATGAATACACACCTATAAGTAATAATAACAGCTATACAAACCGAATGGCTGCACTCAATCTTTCACTTGCCGCAAAATTTGGTAAAGAGGGCGGTGCAACCGAAAAAGAGTGCGCTGAATTTGATCGGGCGGCAAAACTTCTGCCAATACCACGAATCAGCAAAACACTTGTTTCACAATGTGAAGACTTTGAAAAGCTGGCAGATCCGCAGTTTGATAAATTATGGAAAAACAGAAAAAAAGCTTTTGCTGCGCAGGTGTCTCAGGAAAGGCTTTACAGAACACGCTGCTCAAAGCAGGCTGACGTTCTTATGCTGATGGTGCTCTTCCCCAATGAGTTTACAAAGGATGAATTACAAGCTGCATGGGATTATTACGTTCCATACTGTACACATGATTCTTCACTCTCTCCCGGTGCACATGCACTCACTGCGCTTAAACTTGGCCTTTTAGATGAAGCCTGGAAATTCTGGGAAGCTACCGGAGGGCTTGATCTCGACATAGACCATGGCGGAGCGGAACAGGGAATTCATATCGCCAACTGCGGCTCTACCTGGATGGTTGCCGTTAACGGCTTTGGTGGACTTAAGAGCGCAATGGATACAGATACACTTACACTAAATCCAGTGCTGCCGGAAAAATGGAAGAGACTATCCTTTTCTCTTGTCTGGAAAGGCACAAAGGTAAAGGTTGATATTACAAAGGACGCTGTTTCAATAACAAATATTGACAACAATACGATCTTAGTTGAAGTTTTTGGCAAACTTCAAGAGATCGGTCCAAAATCACATCAGAGATTTTTACAATAATTTGATAGTTTAATACAAACTCATATTAGTAAAATGAGTATAGTTTTTAATGTGACCGGCATTGCCAGCAAAGGACACATTAATAATGAAATCAAAATATGGTTTTTCTGAAAACGGCCGCCGCTGCACAATCATACATAGCAACAAATCATTGGTCTGTGCTGATGGCTATCTGCATAATGACACTCTGTATTTTCAAGCGGATCAGAGCGGAAAAGTAACAGCACATTTCAATCAACCTGAACACACAAAATATTCAGGAAATTTCAGATGTTTCTATATTCGTGATGATGTTAGTGGCAAGTTTTGGAGCGTCCAAAATCATGAGTTTTCAGTCGGCCTTGATGATTTACGCTGGTCACGGATGGATAATGGAATCGATACATCACTTAATGTGTTTATACCCCGTGAAGATAATGTTGAATGCTGGAATACTAAAGTTAGAAATTGCTCATCAAAAATCAGAAGGCTTTCTATTTTCAGCTGCTTTCCTATCGGATCACCAAGCCCCGCATATCAGCGAGGAGAATTTAATCCGAAGCTTAACGGGATTGTTCTATCCCATTTTCCAGGCCACAGTGATGCCGATGAATATTATGAACTGCGAAAAAAGAACAATTTAACATTTTGTTTAGCTGATAAAAAGCCTATGTCAACAGAATGTAATGAGCAAATATTCATTGGTCACGGCGGATACAGTTCTCCTGAAGCGCTATACAAACCTAAATTATCTGATCTGCCATGCTATATGGATTCCTGCACCGCTGTAATGCAGTTCTCTTTAACTATAAAACCAGGGCATTGTACACAAATAAAATTTCTTTTCGGCCCTGCTATTAATATTTCCCAAATTAGTAAGATACGTAAGAAATATTTCAGTCCGACCGGATTCACCAGGGCTTTTGATAAAGTAGAAGCATTCAGAAAAGAACATGAATCAACAATTACTGTAGAAACTCCTGATATTGATTTCAACCACTTCATTAATCACTGGCTGCCTAAACAGACTATTTACTGCGGTTACAATCAGAGAATGAGCCTAGCCCCCTGTGTCAGGAACTGTTTACAGGACGCTATGGGACTTGTTTATACGGCTCCGGAAAAAGCACGGGAGCTCTTTCTAAAAACATTTGCCGAACAAAATAGTGATGGTTCTCTATGGATGTCTGTGATGTTGGCTCCACTTAAACTTGACGCTGGATTTGCTGCAAAACACAGGGATAAAAACGTATGGGCTCCTTTTGCTCTTCACTACTATCTGACAGAAACCGGGGATTGGTCACTACTTAAAGAAAAGGTTACATTCAAAGATAAGAGCAAATTGTCGGCATCTATTTTTGATCATGTCTGTTTAGGCCTTGACTGGTTGATTCAGGACAGATCAAAGCGTGGTTTGAATCTTTTAGGTGAAGGTGACTGGTGCGATCCGTTAAACATGGCTGGAATAGGAATGAAAGGCGAATCAGTGTGGCTTAGTCAAGCTGTTGTACACGCACTAACCACTTGGGCCGATGTTGCTGATTGGGTAGAGCAAAAATCTATTGCTCAAAGATATCGCCGGGAAGCAGAGAAACTAAAGAGTAGGATTAATAGATTTGCCTGGGATGGGAAATGGTACGCGGCAGGCTTCAAAGATGATGGAAAAGCATTTGGTATTAAGCAGGAACGCGAAGGCAAAGTATGGCTAAATGCTCAAAGCTGGGCTTTAATAAGCGGTATTGCAACCGGAGAAAGAGAAAAGAAAACGGTTGAGAGTGTTTCAAAATATCTTCAAACATCATATGGTCCAGCAGTTCTTGCTCCTGCCTACACATCAATGCGTGAAGACATAGGACGTGTTACAATTAAGGTTCCTGGAACAAACGAGAATGGTTCTGTATATTGTCATGCAGCAAGTTTTTATGCTTATGCTCTTTTTATTTTACGCCGCACAGATGATGCATTTAAAACGCTTCGTGCTTTGTTACCCACTGATAATGAAAATCAGTTACCACTTTACATTCCTAACATGTTCCGAGGTCCGGCAGCCGGCTGGACTGTCGGCAGAAGCAGCCACTATCCCGGTACCGGAACTGCTGCATGGTTTTACCGGCTTGCTATTGATCGTCTGTTCGGAGTTCGTGCCGATTTCGACACTCTCATAATAGACCCACAGCTTCCATCATGCTGGACTTCTGCAAGTATATCCCGGATTTTCCGAGGAGCATTATATGATGTGCATATACGAAGAAGTAAAAGCGTCAATAAACTGAAAGTTATTTTAAATGGGAAATGTATTTCTGACAGACGCATCCCCATGCAGCCATTAGGAACTAGACATAAAATTGAAGCAATCATACCTATGAGAAACAATTAAAAAAAGGTCAAAGATGAAACTATTCAATTCAATGGACTATGTTTCAGTCGGAATTTACATCTTTGTTTTTATCATGATAGGATGGTGGTTCACCCGTCTTAAAATGGATTCTGATACCTTTTTTTCATCAAGTAAACAATTGCCTGGATGGCTGGCCGGAATTTCATATTTCATGTCGGGATATTCGGCCAACATTTTCACTGCCGGTGTCGCAGCTTATGTAATGGTTGGAATAGCACCCCTATATTCTGCTATATCCTCAACAATTGCCGGAGCTTTATTTGCGTACATATGGGCGGCAAAATGGTGGCATAACAGCGGCACCGATTCGGTACCTGAGTACTTCAACAAAATATATGGAAAAATTGCACACAAGTTTCTGCTTGGTTCAAACCTGCCTGCTCTGATTCTCGGTGATGCAATAAGATTTTACATTAGTGGAATTCTTGTTGCCACTGTAACGGGAATGCCATTTTTTATGAGCCTGATGATAACCTCTGTGCTACTGTTTGCATACCTTGTAAGCGGTGGTCTGTGGGGCTCCATCATCACAGACACTGTTCAGTGTTTTGTATTATTTCTCCTTTTAATTATGATGCTGGTTTTAAGTCTGGCCAAAATTGGCGGACTCGATGCCCTGATAGCTGGTTTTCCTGAAGGACATACAATGGCTTTCCCCGGAGGCGGATTTTCTTTCTTCCAGGGTGCAACAGCTGCAGAGAGTTGGTGCATCTCCTCCTTTGTAGTTGGAATCCTGCTGATAGGACCGATGAACGACAGCACAATCTGGATGTGTGTACAGCGGTATACCTCATCAAAAAACATCAAAGAGACCAGAAAAGTACCTCTTTACTACGTTGGACTTACAATTCCCATGCTAATAATGATTGCTATTCCGGCTATAGCTGCAAGAATTTTTATTCCGGAAATTGCAACCTCGTGGACAAGTGCAGAAATGGCATATATAACTGCCGCAAAAATACTGTTGCCGCATGGAATACTTGCGCTGCTGATAACAGGCATATTGTCTGCAAACCTATCTACCCTATCAAGTAATGCAGTAATATATTCACAGACAATTTCAAACGATATATACAGGAGCTATTTAAACCCGACTGCCGATTCAAAAAAGATGCTGGTAGTCGGCCGGATAATAATGGGTTCATGCATAGTCTTCTGCATGGCTCTCGCATTGCTTGTCCCAAAAGTCGGCGGCATATTGTGGAGCAATATGCTCTTAGGTTCAATCGTGGCCCCAGCAATGGGAGCGCCTGTATTCATTTCTCTGTTCTACAAAAAAACACCTGGTTGGGGCGTTGTCGTATCATGTGTTGCAGGAATGATAACCGGAACTATTCTGAATTTTGCATGCAAACTAGGGTTTACAGATATGGAAATTGCTTTCTGGATTCGAGGTGTTGTTCCATTTATGGTGGTTCTATTGGGCATGCTAATAACAGGTGTGCTGTTTCCTCCAACAGGAGAAAAGAAAAAGGAAATAGATAAGATGTCATATTGTATGAAATATGGCGCAGATGCAGTGTACAAAGAAGGTGAAGTTTCCCCTCAGCAGGAATGCAAAAAGGAAATATTACCACCCTCCTTTTTTCCTGTGAATGCTATGGTTGGTGTGCCGCTTATTATTTTTGGAATTCAAACAACTTTCTCGGTGCAGATGGATACTGATTTCGGAAGCATAATTTACATAACCGGAATGTTATTATCAGCAGCTTTACTTGTCTTTGGCATTTCACTTATTAGAAGCAATCAGATAAAAAAAAGAGAATACTTCAAGAGCACCGGTCACTACTGAGTACGAATTTTTTTTAGCATTCTGAGGATGAATACTCCTGGCAATGAAATCCAGCCAGCTGCAGCCACAATAAAACACCATAAGCTGTATCCCTCGCATGAATGATATCTCTGCCTAAACCAAAATTACTTTCGCCATAAACGCCACCTGAAACCCAACGATCTGTACTAATTGCATTCTGGAGAGTCAGTGTATATTCGCCGGCCAATAATAATCTCCTTTTCAGTTCTTCTGTAGGCAATACTTCTATTCCGGTTTCTGCTTGAAATTCGAGTAAATCCAACATTTCCAATGCTGTAACAAAAGTACCTCCGTAACCCGGAAATGCACCTGAGCTGCTTTGCCGATCCCATTCCGCCATCATTCTTTTTCTGTATAGTTCCAGATATCTTTTTTCTTTAAAGAGCCGGTATCCTACAAGAAGTATCACATTTGCAAAATCATCGTTACCAATGGAAATGACACAGTCCCCGTGAAAAGTATATGCGGTATCATTACCTGGATCATTAGCACATATTTTCTCAAAAACATCCAGAATCTTTAATATGCAGTCTTTCCATTCATCTTTTTTTGTTAACTTATAAAGCTGCCAATATAGAAGTGCACCTGCTGCCTGCCAATCCCCCCGCTTCTTACTTGTTCCTTCACCCTTATCCAGAAGGAAATCATCCCACGGATAACCGTCAGGATCTGAACCATGCGTCGTATACCATTGCGCAAACCGTATTGCCATATCAAGCCATCTCTTCTCCCCTGTTTCTTTATACAGAGAGATGCAGGTCATTGCTCCGGTAGCGCCATCACGGGGTGCACTGTACGCATCTCCCGGAAAAAATTCATGAAATCCGCCATATGCTTTTTCCCATTCCGGGACGGTACAATGGAGTGTAGCGAGATATTTTGAGGCAAGCATGGCTGATTCCAGATACTGTTTAGCATTTACAAGAGGAGCTTTACTTAGGTTTATCAAAGAGAATAGTGATATACCATGTATCCAGACTGCCGCAGGAACTATAAGGGCTGATGGTAGATTGCATTTTTCCAGATATCTGCCTTTATCAGCACTGTCAAGTGTTCTTACAACACCCCATGGCCGTTCAACAGTATTCTGTGTATTACTTAGCCAATTTCCGGCCTGTCTGGCGGCATTCAGATATCTTGCCTGCTCTTCATTTGTTAAAAGTGTTTGAAAGTTGAACACAATATTTTCCTTTTCAAATTGAATTGTTCCACCAAATAATACACTTAAAAAACAAAAAACGCCCTTTTTTGATAAGAGATTACAATAATTTGACTGATTTTTACAAATGATCAGATCATTAACAGATTACTTTATATTCCGTAGATACATATCCTCAATAATCAGGAGCAGAAAATGGTCAAAAACATCACATTTATTTTAATTGTCTTTTCCCTGGCGATTTTAACTTACGGCCAAACTAATCAATGGGTCAAAGTTGACAGTTCATCAACCGGCGGTGTTTTAGCTGCACCGGTTTATGCCGCATCAGCCAATGGGTTTATTTATTGGGGTTTTCGTGCAGCCACATCGGCCTCTTCGCCGGATTATGATGTTCAGAAGTTCAATGCCGCAACAGGACTTTGGAGTAACGAGTACGGCGTACCTCCTCAACCACAGGTTACCCGCTATCCTACTGAAACGAATTTCCCATATTATTTGGAATTCGCTTTGAGTTCCGGTAAGCTTCGCCCAGTACCGCCATGCCCCAACCGCCCTGGCTGGCTTGCTTATCAAGCCTGCTATGTACCTGACTCAGGAAAAGTCTTCTATTACTGGGGAGAAAAAACATTCACTTACGATCCTATTGCACAGAAGTTTGACAGCATCAAAACAGACACTGCTGGAAAATTCATAAATACTCCTCCATGTCTTAGCCTTGGTACACTCACCTGGGATCCAATAAACCACGAAGTTGTGCTTTTCGGCGGAGGCTATCTGCCGCACGGAGGTAAAGGATTTGACCCCGACTGGGATCCTTCAGCTACCTGGGTATTTAGTTTTTCCACACGTCAGTGGAGAAAACTTGCGGCAACTCCTCTCCTTTTCCAAAATGCTTTCGCGGTTCTCGATTCATTCCGCCGTATCGAACGCAGATTATGGGCTGATGCGGGTCAGCACTATATGCAGCATGCTGAAATTAATCCAACCAACACACAAACTCTGCTTGCTTCGCGAACAGCTGATTTAGCCGCTTCACTTACCGCATATGGTTCAACTTTAAGTCAGGGAATCGGCTATGTCCGTCAGCAAACAGACAGTGCCGCAGCCTGTCTAAACCGGGCAGCTCTTTATTTGAGCCAGTCATCGACACAAATCACTGCCAGTCAATTTAGTGATGCCTACCTGGGTACTCTTGACTCTGCGCAATCTCAAATTGTTCGTGCCATGGATTATATGCGCACTTCTCCTGAACCGCGTTATTACAGCCGTATGGTCTATGCAGGTAATGGCAAAATCATGCTCTTTGGCGGAACGGGTGACAAGACTTCATTATTTGACACATGGGTTTATGATTGTGCAACCCGCTCCTGGGAACACAGATATCCGCTAACATATCCGAAAGGTTTAATAGGTGGAATATCATGCATGGATTATGATAGCCGTAATGAAGTTTGCGTGCTGGTTGACGGAAATGGTAATGTCTGGACCTATTCCGTATCTGCCAATCAGTGGAAGAAATGGAATATCCCGGCTTTAGCTTCCAACTTACGAGAATGGAACGATTTTAATTTCCTTGATTATGATAGTGTCAACGGAATTCATGTTATGACATCAACAAACGATGGTAATAATAACGGAGCCAATCCGCGGATGACATTGACCTTGAAATTGGATCTGTCATCTGCCTCAGAGGTCTCGGTTACTTCCAATGCAGCACCTGCCTATCGTTCAACAGTCTGGCCTTCATTCAGAGCATCACTTTCCAACAGGCAAAATGTCACAGCATGGAAAACCTTTATAGACACGATGCCTAAAAACAAGATTGTTGACATCACAGGATACATGCCCTATCTGTGTACTGAACGGGCCTACGGCACCGGCACCTACGATACTGACCGCGATCAGCTTATTCTCTGGGGCGGCGGCCATTCTGCCTACATGGGCAGCGAGGTGTCGCAATACGACATCACAACAAACCGCTGGTATGAATCCTATGCTCCCGACTATCCTGCTCCGCCGTTCGGTGCACCTGACGGTGACGGATGGAATAATTTCTCCGGCAACCCGGGTTCAGCACACAGCTACGCCTATTTAGGATATGATTCACGATTCAGTAAGGTGATGCTTGGAACCCGCTATTTCAACCCCGATACACGCGAATGGGAGAGCGGACGTGATTATACTGGAATACCAGGCGGGGTTCCATCGATCATTACCTCTGCCAATAAATCGCTCGGTGCTGTTGGATTTCGTGGATACCATTCCACGCATCCTTACATAGGCGTTTACATAATGAGTGATACTGCTTCAAAAATATGGCGTGAGTATCCTGCACGTTTAAATGGTACAACAACAGAGCAATTCAAAGGTGCCTATGATACACATCGCAACAGAGTAATATTCTATGGCGTTAAGAGCGGCTCCAATACCCGGTATGATGAAACCTGGGCATTTAGTTTAACAGATTCATCCTGGAAACAGCTTAACCCTGCTGTTTACGATTTGGCAGGCGCCGTTCAGACAACATCCATTATGCCGGATAAAGGCACATGGAACATTGCATACGATACACTCAATGACGCGGTGGGAATGTTCGGAGCAATGGGCGACGGCGGTGATTTTTGGTTGTATGACTGTAAAGCTAATTTTTGGCGCAAAGTCGGCGCTTTTTCAGGAACATCCGGTACTTTGTCTGTTGGCTATTCACTTAAAAGACAGATGTTTGTAATGTGCTATTACCGCTCACATCACTGGGGTACCGACCCTACAGGTATTGCCTATTTCAAATACGACCCATCACTTCTGACACCGCTTGCAACTGAAGCAGAGAGTCAACCTGATAATCTGAAGGATGGTCTTGCCTGTTCACCAAACCCTTTTAATCCGGAATTACGCATCATATATAAAGTATCCAAACCGTCTGAAGTAACTTTATCTATCTACAATATCAATGGCAGAACAATTGCCACTATGCCACAGGGAAAGGTAGATGCAGGGCAGCATTCAATCGTACTTAACGGTAAAAAACTAAGTTCAGGCGTTTACACTATACGCATGCAAATGGCAGGAAAAACATTTATAAAATCAGTTATGCTTGTGAGATAATCTGAACTGTTTGGGGGTAATACCGGTCAACTGCTTAAAAGTTTTTGAGAAGTGACTTTCGTCGTAAAAACCTGTTTCTCCTATAATGGATTTTATTTGAGCGCCCTTCAGCAGGAGAGATTTTGCACTCTCTATCCTCATGATAGTAAGAGTCTGCATGGGACTCTCTCCAGTCTCTTTTTTGTATTGCCTGTAAAGGGTTGGCGTGCTGAGTTTAAACTTATTCGCCAGATCGTCTATTGCATGTTGAGCAGGCAAATTGGCCAGAAAAAAAGATCTTACCTGTTCTGCCAAACTTGCCTCCTCTTTTATTACACCCCTTGGTTCCGGCAGAGACCAGATTCCGTCAGACGGCGCTGCAGCAGATGAAGACAGCAATAAATCAATAAGTGAGAATAAAGAGGACATTACCTTCAGAAATCCGCCCTCCTGGTTCTTTCCTCCGGTTTCCGCCATGCCAACAATCATTTTTCTAACCGCATCTGTGCTGGCAGCTGAAAAACATGCAAAACCGGTATTAGCTCCTATCAGCTTTTTTAACCCTGCAATCTCTCCTCCCATAAAATCAATATAGATATAGCGTGCCGGAGTTCCAGCGTTTGGAAAGTTTTCCCAGAATGGTGTTTTAGGCGGTATCAGCCATACAGTTCCAGGACTATTCTTATGCCATGGATTTCGAGGACTTTTAAATTTGTAATAACCGCAATCCGTTATTGAATAGGTAATAGACCAGTAGGGATGACATATTTTTTTCTCCATTTGATCCGAAAAAAAGGTGGTGCAATAATAGGCACTAAGAACCCTTGGGAAAAACTGGATGTAACTGCGCTTTAACTCAAAATTGTGCCCAAAAAGGCGATATTTTTCCATAGTATATAAACAAATCTACAATATATTGATAGGAATATACAAATTGTAATATACACCATAAGACTATATTTAAAAGCATATACAGGAGGAATTATGCTCAAGTTTCATCACATTTCAATAGTATTATACTTAACAGCTTTTCTGTATTCATTGCCGACAGTAATCAGTTCCAACTATGAATTAAAATGGCAGGATGAATTTGACGGTTCAGCATTCGATACAACAAAATGGGATTACAGGTTACTCGGTCCAAGGAGAATAGCGGTTCAAGTAAAAGAAGCTGTAAAAACTGATGGTGCCGGTCATCTATTTATAACTGCATCAAAAGTTGGTACCGAATATCACACAGGAATGATCTCCTCTTTCGGTAAATATGAAACAACCTACGGATATTTCGAATGTCGTGCCAAATTGGGTCGTGCATCGGGCCCATGGTCCGCTTTCTGGATAAGCGATACCTCTGTAAAACATGACGACATTGATTACACCAAAAATGGAACCGAAATCGATATATATGAGTACTTTCAGTACAAAAAAGACCAGGTTCAGCATAATCTCCATTGGGGAGGATACACGACTCTGCACCAGACAGTTGGTCATACAAGGACACAAAATAATCTAGATACAGGCTGGCACACATTCGGTGTTGAATGGACTGAAACTGCATATAAGTTTTATGTAGATGATGTTTTATCCTGGACTACAACATCCGCAATTTCTCCTATTTCTGAATACATGATTTTAAGTGTAGAAATGGATAGCTGGTCTGGCTTAATACCTTCACAGCTGCCGGATACAACATTCTGGGATTATGTAAGAGTTTACAAAAGAAAGGATACTCTCTCTATTGATACTCTTACGACGATACCTCCATCTGACACAGACCACGTACGCTGGTTGAAACCTGCTGCCGATGGTTCTGTTCGTGGTGGCTCATATGCAACTGTTAATTATGGAGCTGTTGGCCTTTACGTAAAGGGTTCGCCTGATGTTGGCTATGCAAGAGAGACTTATCTACGTTTTGACTTGAGCGGGATTCCTTTCAGTAAACTTGCCTCTGCAAAATTAAACATGAACTTATTCAGCACCGATTTAATCTCTCCGTTAACTTTTCATGCGTATTCTGTGCAGGAAAACAGCTGGACCGAAATGGGATTAAACTGGAATAATAAGCCGCCCTTACGCAAATCTATTGCTTCTGCTATTATTGATACGCCTATAAATCAATATAATTCCTGGGATTTAACCACGTTTGTAGATTCTGTTTTCAACAGCAGCAAAATATTTACTATTTGCATTCGCGATACATCAAAGATTGATAGACTGGCTATATTTCGCAGTCGTGAATCAGCAGGTGGTTATCCCTATTTGGAACTTATTTCTGACGCTGCCCATGTTTCTTCATCAAAACCTTTTCGTGAACAAACGCAATCACCTCTATTAAAAGCTGCACCAAACCCATTTACTGAAACGGTCAGCATTCAGTTATCAAATCTATATAAAGCGCGTATTGAAATTTTCAATTCTAATGGGAAATGTGTATCACATTGTACAACTAACAATGGCAAATATGACTGGAATGCCTCTAACATGCCAGCTGGGGTATACTTAGTCAGAGCGGGGTCAGGATCAGCAATGACAGTAAAGAAATTGTTATTGACCAGATAAAATCCAATTATCTGGTCTTAATAATTCTTCTTGTTAAAGCTGTATTACCGGACACTATTTTCGCAAAATAGATTCCTGAAGGTAATATGACACCTTCTCTATCCCTTCCATCCCAAGAGACATTATACACTCCACTCTTTTTCTCACTATGATCAAGCGTTTTTACAATTCTTCCTTTTAAATCATAAAGTGCTATTGAGACAAGTCCATCTTTTACCAAAGAATACTTCAGAGAAATTTCTGACACAAAAGGATTTGGCATGACATTCAATGAAAATGCAATCGGTGATTTTGAATTTACTTCTGTAACTACACCAGGCTCAGAGCTGTATCTGAAAGCATATGTAGGTTGCCCTTTGCTTGAACCTATAAAAACTTTATGCCTTCTGTCAAATGCAAAATGTTCACCCATGCCTGGTGTTGCGCTATCCAGCTGCATCAGAGTCCATGTTCTGGTGCGAACTGTGTATGCATAGGTTTTTCCGTCTCCAACCGCCAAAATCACATTATTAAATGGATCATATGCTATTGTTGCTCGGGTATTTGCATTAAGAGCATACCCTACCGGATATGGCAATGTATCCCAAACACCTGCAGAATTTACAGTACGAAACTTCAGTGCCGCTTTATCAATCATGGCCAATACTCCAAGACTGTCTATGAAATCTCCATAGGTATATCTAACTGGTGTTGTTGCAGCAGTAAATGGATTTGTTGTTGTGCTCAAAACCCACGAGAGGTCTGTTGTCGAAAATGTTCTAAGATTGTTGCTGTAGTTAGGCAGAAAAAGCGCCTTCTTTGTTACCGGATCAAGTCCGCATGATACACCATATGCTACGCCGTAAGTTGGACTTGAGACATACTCGAACTTATCCTTAAACGGTACATACTTCCACATGCCAACTCCGCCTGTCCAGTCAATTGGAATTGTTGCAGCCAGATAATTTCCGGCAGTACCGCTTGCAAACCAGATACAGCTGTTATCCGGATCTCCAATGTAATATCTGGTGCATCCGTTCTCCGGTCTAGGTGATCCGCAAGGGTCGGTCGGGCGAATTGCAAACCATCTTTCAATTGCAGGATCGTAAGCAACGAGGTCATTGCCGTAGCCGCTGGCAAAGGTTGTCCCGGAATTTCCGCATCCGCCGAACTTGACAAGATAACCGCTGGTCGGATCATATTTCAAAGGAATTTCATCTCCTCCGATACTCTTTCCTGCTAATTTCACCCACTTATTATACTGTAAAGTAAGAAGCTTCTGGTTTGGAGGATATTTTTTAAAAACTGAATCCGTTGGCGTCACTGCCGGTAACGGCGGCAGTGCAGGCAGACTTAAACTGCTCATAACCGGTGAACCTGCCGGCTGAAATCTTAATGCCCAAACACCATAGGCAGGTGAAGAAACAACAAGGGTTCTATTTGAAACATCAAAATCTGAGGCCTGAATAAAGACGAGACGTCCATTCTTTGCACCTGGATAAAAAGGGGTGAGATTCGTTGTCGGGCTGCCTTTCAGAAGCGGAATTACAGGTTTGCCGACATTACTAAGCGGTGTCCATTGACCAGTTGACAGATCGAGTGTCCATGTATCTTCAAGTACTGCACCACCGCCGCGATAGGCATATCCGTATGTTCCTTTTACCCCGCCTGTTCCGCCATGAATGACTATAAGATGACTAACAGGATCATAAACTACTGCTGCACCTACACGCATCGGCGGATTAAGAGTAGAATTCAGTTTTGTCCATGTGTTAGTTGCATAATTATATGTCCATGTTTCAGCCTTCTCACAGTTTAAACTATCCTTTGCTACTGAATGCGTATCACGCACCATGTAAACTGTCAGACCAAAATGAGTCGCATGAACAAATGGAGCTGCAAAAGAAGCACTTTTCGGAGAACCGGGAGTGGATTTGCTCTCCCACGCATTGGTATTTGGGTTGTAGATTTTAGTGGCATCGCGGTTTGTCATGTAGTCCCATGATCCATCATAAGCCGGAGCACGCACAATACGATCATTGGTAGAATCATAAACAATTGGTGTCTGGTTTCCAATCGGACAGCCTGTAGAATTCATTTTTGTAAATTCATTTGTTGCAGGATCAAATTTCCACATATCGCTATACAGTCCGTTGTTGTACTGTGCAGCTGTTCCGCTTCCGCCGAACATCCAGATAACCTTTCGCTTGCTGTCATATGCCATACTCCACCATGGACCGGCGCCGGGTCGATTTGTTGGAGAAGGCCAGGAATAATCGGGAGCCTTAAGCATTGACCATTTTCTTTGGATTAAACTGAAAGAATAAAGGTCATTACTTTCAGTAGGAGAATATCCGCCATATCGATAGAACTTCGAAGAATCAGGAAAGTAACACATATACGCACCCTGGCCAGGTTCCGCTTCCCTTCCATAAGGATCTGCTGGTATTTCAGCAATTTTTGTCCAGACATTTACAGGTAGATCAAGAGTCCCTGTTACAGGTTCCGGATTCCAAGCTACAACAAATGAGAAAGCTAGCATCATTATAAATACTGCATTTACCATATAATCCCCTTTTTTTATTAAAATCGATATTATTATAGTAATGATAGTCTAATCAATGATGTTTCGCAACTATTCCTATACTACTAGTATTATTTCATCAAAGTTATTCTTCGAAAAAAGAGCTTTCCGTTTATCTGTGCGCCTATTACATATATACCGCTGCTAAACTTGAAAGCATCCCACACGACTACCCCCTTTGATGAAACTCTGCTTGTGAGATCAGCAACCTTACGTCCTTTCACATCAAATATACCAACACTTGAAGCCTGCTGTGACCAACCTTTAATGCTGATAGAAATTGAAGGGTTAAAGGGGTTTGGTGATACGCAGATTTCTTTGGGCAATTTACTGTTATCAAAACCATATTCAACTTCTACAGAAAGCGTATCCTGTTCAACAGAATTGTCGCGAATTGCCTTCAAGGAAAAGTTATATGTTTTTGCTGGATTAAGTCCCTCAACAGTAAAACTTGTTGAACTGCTTAGTGGTCCTTTGGATGGTTCATTTGCTGCCCAGAAGTTTACATTTGCAGTTGTATCAAATTCATATGTCCTTGATATTCTATTAAAGTTAAGATTAGGTACTATATTATTTTCAGAATACTTCAGGATATAACGAGTTACCCCTCCTGTTGGCCGGTTCCAATTTAATGTCCAGCTGCCATTTCCATTGTTTACTGTGTTCAATACGGGATAGGATACTTGTAATGAATCCTTGCGATTATAATCGTAAATAAATCTCAACATTGACAATTTATTAAAGTACTCGTCGCAATTTGTTGCATTGTAAACATGATAATACAGTCTTTTACCTGTCTCAAGAAATTGGGTATCACCTGTTTCTTCGAAGGCAAATGCCTGCAGGAATGTTGCATCACTTGAGTAGGTGGCATTTGATGTATCTGTCTGGACAGAATCAATATTATAATCGTAGAAAGTACCGTAGCTACCTGGACGGCGAACAAACTGTTCCTTCTCATTAAAGTAAGCAAGCCCTAAAAGGCGGTCACGAAGTTTGTGCAGCATAGCGGTTGAATCTGAAAACAGCGCAGGGAGCATAGAATAAACAAGTCCTGAATTTTCTGCATGTTTCTCTAATGTAAAAAAAGAGTGAACAATTCGAGAACCAGTGGCTGATGCTGCAGCCTTGGCACTCCAGAATCCTCGTTTTAAATCCCAACCAGGCTTTGTATGATCGGCATCTGATGCGTTTGGATAAATAAGATTCTGCAAGACAAATTGAAGAAATGATCTTTCAATAGAATCGGGAGGTGTTATGAAATTTCCTGCCACAACATCACGCATATCATAGGTATACACCCTTTCATAACCGACTGAATTACCGGCTAAGAGATTCTTTTTAGCCTCCCATCGGTGATGTTTACGGTGATTTACCATATCACGCCAATTCTCTTTAACTCTTTCATCTCCGGTGAGGTAATACCACGGTATGATTCCGAGCCAGTGAGGATGCTCTCCTTCAAAATACATCTTGTAGCCCATACCAATACCGTTGGCAGTATTGGAACCTGAAAGAGGGAGTGAGACATTAATATTTCCACTTAGAGCCGAGAGTTCAAAATCCCACGCATGCTGTATCGGGTAGTCACACATTCCATTAATCCACCCTTCCGCGAGAAGCCAAAGTCCGCCCCAACCTGTCTGCAAAGCACGAAGTATCGCAGCATCCGCGTGCATCATGTTTCCATCAGGCCCTCCGCCGGAACTTGCAGCTATCCGACAAGGGCCGATTTTTGAGAAGCCGGTATTCCATATGGGATTTACGCTTTCACTTGCATTAAATGGTCTGAAATTGGTCACTCCACCATGAACGCTCAAAAAGTTTTTCATCTCGGCAAAGTCCGGTAACCTCTTTTCTCCGAGATAAGCTCCGGTTCTGCGATATCGATCAAAGTCAACTAGTGCAAAAAGGGGATAATCAGCCTGGTGTGAAAGATCTGCAGCCGAAACTGAGCTGCCGAATGTCAGCAAAAACTCTCGTGTTTCATGAGCATAAAATGAAAATTTTACAGCAGAATCGCGATCGTTTGATATGAATGCTATGTCGAAAGTTCCATCTGTACCGAGTTTAAAACCGCCGGCCCACCAGCCGGAAAGCTGCTTATATACAGCTGCAATTCTTTTACCGTTAGATGTCAATTCAGCCTTTCCGTCTGAATAATCGGCAGAATCACTCCAGTCATGAAGCACTGTATTACCCTTCTTAACACGATACCCTTTTCCAACACCCCAACGACTTGCATACGATTGATAGCCTCTGTCCCTGAAAAATGAGTAGCCCTGAACCATTGATATCGGCTCTGTTATATTGCCGTTAATGACACCATCCGTGCCTGATAGAGAAAATGTGGGTGAAACAGTTAGTCCAGTTTTTAAAGACCAGTGCAATCCCTGAACAGAAACAGGCGCTGTTTGAGCACGCAAATCATTTTTAAGTGTTAAAATTGATCTAATAGTGGGAGATCCTTTTACAAAATGGAGGCGCAATGAATAACGCATACAAACTGAATCTGATCCTGCCCGTTGAAACACTCCTCGAATAAGAATACAGGTACGATATGGGCCGTTTTCTTCAATCACAGCACTACAGGAGTCCTCATCTGCATTCGAACTCCAACTATGTCCATTAGCCGTAAGGTTCAGCCCTCCGACATTTCCTGCTTCAATATAACTCACACCGTCAACTGTAAGCTGTTCAATAATATTCACCGGCTTTTTCAATATGGTGGCTGATAAGACACCTGTTGACAAAGCTATTACCGATCCGTTATCCGCAGCCAATGTGGCTGATGACTGGCCGTTTCCATTAACAAGGTGATATACAGCCGTATCAGATGCTGAAACTGTTGCCGGAAAGTCTGCAAGCAGCCAGCGGATATTGCCTGAAGGATAGCGTTCAAGTACACGAAATTGATACACTGAAAGGTTTTGTATTGCTATTTGATTTGTTGATGATATACCCTCTTTATCCATAAGTGGAATGCCAAGTTTTACCGGTTCATTTGTACGGTTCCAGCCTGAAATAATGTTTGCCGGCAAAGCCTCTCTTACTTTAATCGGTATATCAATAGCGTATATTAACGACTGCAGCGAAAGTAACAAGGCTACAATTCTCATGGGCAATTCCTTTGAATATTGTGATGTGTAATCAAAATATCTAGACAAACCAAAAGAAAACAAGCTTAGATGTTTAATGCCATCTTATTTTCACTTTGATAAATAACGAAATAGGTTGAAAAGCACTTTAAACCATAGTTAATTTAATGACCAGAACTTCATTTCCAGAGAAAGGACTACAATATGAAAATTCTAATTGCCGATAAAGTCTCTCCTGCAATGGTTTCAGCACTTGAAAAACTCGGGTCAAAGGTGACTCTAAAACCAGAACTTTCTGAGGAGACCCTTCCTGGTGCAGTTGCAGACACAGAGATCCTGATAGTCCGCTCTACAAAGGTTAAGGCGGCAACTATAGAAGCTGCACCGAATCTTTCCCTGATCATCAGAGCTGGTGCCGGCGTGAACACAATTGATATTGCAAAAGCGAGTGAACGCGGTGTTTGTGTTGCAAACTGTCCAGGCAAAAACAATGATGCCGTTGCAGAGCTGGCGCTCGGTTTACTCATTTCAGCGGATCGCAGAATACCGGATGCAACTTCCGAACTTCGAAATGGAAAGTGGAACAAGAAGGAATTCGGTAAAGCTCGCGGACTTAAAGGTCGAACTCTCGGAATTATCGGCCTCGGTAGCATCGGGTTTGCGCTTGCAGAAAAGGCAAAAGGTCTCGACATGAAGGTTGCTGCATGGTCAAGAAGTTTTACTCCTGAAAAGGCGGAGGAACTTGACATACAATTCTGTGCAACACTAACCGACCTTGCCAAAACTTCTGACGCAGTGAGTGTTCATGTCGCTGCTTCTAAAGGAACAGCTGGACTCATAGGTGCAGAATTTTTCGGTGCAATGAAGAAGAATGCTATTTTTGTAAACACTTCCAGGGGTGAAGTTGTAGTAACCAACGAACTGAAAAAAGCGATCAAAGAAAAAGGGATACGCGCCGCTCTTGATGTATTTGAAAATGAACCTACAGCAGCAGAAGCTGCATTTGCTGACACAGATCTTGCTGCTTTAGTTTCAGCTGCAGCACCTCATATCGGTGCATCAACAGATCAGGCTGAAGAGGCAATTGCCGATGAAACTGTACGCATTGTAAAAATCTACTCCGAAACAGGTACCCCAATCAATTCTGTAAACTTCAGGAAAAAATCATCCGGCACAACCCTTGTTGTACGCCACTTCAACAAAGTGGGTGTTCTTGCCGGCATACTTGATCTGCTTCGGGAAGAGGGGATCAATATTGAAGAAATGGCCAATACTATTTTCGAAGGCGAAGCAGCGGCATCATGTTCACTGAGTCTTGACAGACCGCCATCCGAAAAACTTCTAGCCGCAATTAGAAAAGGAACAAATGTAATTCAGGCCTCTCTGAAAAGCTAGTGATATTATGTTTAACATCATTTTTGGAAATTGTGAAGTAATAGATGGATCCGGAGCAAAAAGTTTTATAGCTGATGTCGGTATAACTGATGATAAAATATCTGCTATAGGAAATCTGTCCAGTATTGAGGCATTAAAAAGGCTTGATCTTTCGGGCAAGGCTATAGCGCCTGGTTTTGTAAATGTTCACGGCCATTCAGATGGCTGGCTTATTAAAAAGAGAAACTTCACTGTCCAGACATCACAAGGGTACACGACTGAACTTTTAATGACCGACGGCTTCTCTTACGCTCCTGTGAATCCATCAACATTACCGGAATTCATCCACTATTTGCGGACTATAAACGGGCTTGAACTCTCTGATTATTCCGGCTGGGAAACAATCACTGATTACATGAAGCTTGTGGACAAAAAAACTTCACAGAATACATTAGCTCAAATCCCTTACTCTAATCTCCGTGTTATAGCAGATGGATTTTCAGATAAAGCATTGTCTTCAAATCAGCGTTCTGCCATAAGAAAGATTGTAGAAACTGAGATGGCAAACGGAGCTGTCGGTTTGTCAACAGGCCTTGATTATGCAGCTCAATGTTTTGCAACCACCGAAGATCTAATAGATGCCTGTCTTCCGTTCTCAGGTTCAAAGGCGCTCTATATAACACACATGAGATATGCTATAGGACGGCTTGAGGCACTCAAGGAAGCAGTTGAAATAGGGAAAAAAGCCAAAGTTGGTGTACATATATCCCATTTCATGGGCAGAACCCCTGAAGAGTCCGAGGTACTTATTGACTATGTGAACAAGGTTGCTGTTAATGAAGTCGATTTCTCATTCGACTCTATACCATATACGTCATCATGTACACTTCTCGGCGCTCAGCTTCCTCTGGAAGCGTGGACAGAAGGCTCAATTGCCGCACTGAATAAGCTTAAAGAACCGGCAGTACAGAAAATACTCGATGAAAAGATCAAGCTTCTCCCTCTCGATCGCTTCTACATTGCATGGATACCCGGAGATTCACACACACATCTCTTCGGAAAAACACTTGCTGAATATATCGTCTCAGTTAATAAAAGTCCTCTCGATGCAGTAACAGATTTACTGCTTGAAACTAACCTTTCTGTTCTATGTGTAAATAGGTATGTTGACGACACAGCAGTATTCCCGTTTCTCGCTCATGATAAATTCATGCTCGGTAGCGACGGCATCTGGCAGCCCGGAGGCTTTCTTCACCCGCGAACTCTCGGCAGTACAGGAAGACTTTTGGGCAGCTGCGTAAAAAAGTTCAACCTCTTTTCTATGGAAAAAGCTGTTCAGAAAATGACCGACATACCATGCAGAAAATTCGGTATTCATAACAGAGGACTGATTAAGGAAAACTACTTTGCAGATTTGGTGATTTTCAATCCTAAGACTGTAACCGAGAGGGCTGGTTTTGACAACCCCCTCGACAGTACTGTCGGCATTGAATCTGTATATGTAAATGGCATTGAAATAGTCTCTAACGGGCAGGATGTTTTAAAGCCGGAGACCACACCACCCGGTCGCTATCTTAAATTCCAGCCCTAGTAGGCTATCGTATCTTTAATAACCTGGTCTCAAGTCGCTTTCCCTCGTAATCCATCTTTACGAGATATACACCTGCGGCAACAACATTACCGTTTCTGTGACGACCATTCCATTTGAATGAGTTGTGTCCCTGTCCAGCTGCTGTCACTATATGGCTGACAATTTCACGACCTGCTAAATCAAATATTCCAATCTTTACAACACCTCTCATTCCGGTTACAAAATTAATTGTACTGGAAGAGCTGAAAGGGTTTGGAGCGGCGGACAACATCACCTGTTTCGAATTAGTAGCTTTAATATATGCATTGACATGTCCGTAATCTGCACCGTTCATGTTATCGCATGCGAAATTCTTTTTCATACGAACCATACCTGTATTTACAAAGTCAGCAACATAAATGTAATCATCTGTTGCATCGACACTGTTTGGCCAGGACAACGGTACCTTTGTTGCCTTGTCCCACTGGCCTTCTATAGCAAGCCAGTCATCGATATTACCATATGTTCCGAAACGTAATATTTCATTTCCCTCATTATCCATTACATGCACACCCTGTGCAAGCGTATTCGGATAATAAATGCGTCCATAAGGATCAACACCAAATCTGGCGCCTATACCGTTGGCATCTGCACCAAACTTTCCAAAGCCCACTCCATATTTCTTTTCAGGAGCAATTCGTGCATTTGTAAACAGAGCACCTGCACTATCAATATTACCTGTTGCCTTGTACTTATATATGTCGCCCATTATACTTTTATACGCTTCATCATTTTCAAAACCAGCTGGAATTGAATCAGGTATCTTTCCGAACGAGTTTCCTATATAGATATTTCCCTGCAAATCAGTTCTGACGCATGAAGCCCGCTGTCCAACACTGTCAAGGCCAATTTTCTTTGGTGTTCCTGTAACCGGATCAACATAGTGGTACTGAAGCCACAGGTTCTGATAATTTCTGTTCCAGCCGTTTATCGCGACGACTCCGCCATCCGGAGTTGGCCAAACACCTCTGTCTCTATATAATGATCCTGGCACCTCATTGGTCTGCATCGTATCGCTGACTCGGCAGCTGCCGCTTTGCGCCGCTACAAAACCATGATAATGGTTGTCCAGGTCCAGCTTAAAAACGACCTCATTATCACTGGATGGCATTAATAATGCAACTACCAATGAGCGGTTTTTTGCATCAATACCGAAATCTGATGTGACAATTTGTCTGGTCCCTATTCCATATGCCCAATTTGAGTGAGTAGCAGAGGCAACATCAAGAGAACATTTTTCATATACCGGATTATCCCAGTTTGTCAGCTTGAAAAAATCTCCCGAACCGGATGCAATGAATACAGCTTCAGTTTTAGGATCAACAGCCATCCTCTGAAATCCGAGAAACCGCTGTTTCTTTCCTGAATTATAGAAATCCTTAACAACTTCAAGGTTTGCGCCATTTTCTTTAAAGACTATTGCACCAATGTCCTTAAATGCAATCCAGATTCTTTTAGATGTTCCTGTACCATTTATAATAAGATAAGTACGATCACGACCAAGTGTCGCTACTTTAACATCACAAATAGGAATGGTAATAGAAGGAGCGTTGTCTGTTCGCCAGTTGTCAATTCTATATAGCTTTATATTTCCCGGGCTACCGAAATAGCCATATCTGGAGGCCACATACAGAGCACCAGTTTCAGAATCATATGTAATAGCATCGGGGTACATTAATGAAATTGTGCGAATTACTGTGGCATTTGAATCCAGAATCATAACCTGATTATTATAGCGGTTACAGACAAAAACATGACCGCTGTCATCAATGGCTGTACCATGAACAGCTGTATATGACTTATTACCACCTGCTCCGGAATTCGTTGACACCGTTCCAAGAGAAAACCATTTAACAGGCGTTCTCGTTGCTGTATCCACTTTCCAGATATTACCCTCTGTCCAGAATGCTGTATCTATTCTGCAGAATCCGCTAAGATAAAAATGAGACTTATCTTTTGTATATGTTATGAAGATTGGACCCATAACTTTTCGTGGACTTCCAATATCAAATACAATTCGTGGATTTTCTGTAATCCTGCCCTTTACCTGATTTGCAGCAATAGGATCGATAGAACCATCTGTATTAAATCTCAAAAGTTCAAATGTAGATGCATTGGCTATTGTCAATTTTGAACTATCAAGAGTCGGGACCATTATTGGACATGGACCGAAATCTGGCATGGCATTAATTGCATTTTTTGAGTACATTGGCCAGGTAAATCTGTAAAACGAGGCATTGACTTTAGGTGAGTATGTTCCGTCCTGCTTAAAGTTTACACCCCAACCGGAAATCTTATTCTGCGCCATTCCTGATGGATATGGGAAAACCATACGCACATAATTTCCATCCCTGTCATATTTTCTGACGGTGTAAACTCCCATTTGATTATTCGTTCCATACATATACACAGATCCGTCAGGTTTCGCATCCAACCCGGCTACTGCCCAGATATGATGGTCACCGCCAACCATTTCCTTTGAGAAGAAAGCATATGGATCACCACCGACAATTCTGTCAATCTTTGTTGTCATTCCGACTCTTACCCGGACGTTCAGATTAGCGGTATTAACCACAAGTTGTCTATAATCATCTTTGCCATCCCATATAAGAGTCTGTGATAGTGTGGATGCGGATAAAGGAGATGGTGTTTTCGCAATACCGATTCTTCCAGCTGCAAGATGTCTGATTATAGATTTTGTTACAGTATCAATTATTGCTACTTCGACATCGGAAGGTTCGTTAATTTCAAATGTAATGTTCCACGAACTGCCATTTTTTTCAAAAACAGGTTTTCGTACAAAACTTGGAACAGCAATTACGCTTGTTAGAACTGCGAACAGGAAAAGTACTGAAAATTTGTATCTCATATTGTCTCCTAAATTAAGATGACTTAACCCATAGACAACCTGGATAGCAACAATCGTTCCTAAATATAAACCTTAAAATTTGAAGAAAAAGCGCAACCAATCTCTAAAAAACAACAAGTTAACGTATACTAATTTAAAGTATTATCACTCTCTTTTTATGAATCTTTCCACTTATGTCCAACTTAACGAAATATACACCAGCCGCCAATTTAGCACCATTACCTGAAAGGGCGTTCCATTTGAAAGAGTGCAGACCGCTTGTTAAACAGCCATCATGAAGTACTGCTGAAAGCTTTCCTCTCATATCGTAAACCTTTACCGTTTCTCTGCTGTTTTTCTCAATATTGAACTGAACTGTGCTGGTTACTGAAGATGGATTTGGATATACTTCAAGGATGCTGTTTCCATTTCCAGATGATTTAAATGTTTTGTATACATTAGTATAAGTGAACGCGGAAAACGAAAATAATAAGAGAAAGTTTGGAACTCAAGAATGAGTGTTGACTTTAGAGCCTTTTTAGGTTAGTTTGTTGAGAAAACAAATATTGCCGTTTTAGGCGCTTAAAAAGGGGGTTGGTATGCGGATTCTGTCAGCGTTGCTGGTTTTGATTTTTTCTGCAACAGCTTTACACGCTGCACTTAAAATTCCACTCACCGTGAAAGATGGCGCTTCCGCCGGAAATATTACCCAGTATCCGGTTAAGGTTGGTGTCCCCCTGCCGATGGGAACCTATGATAACACCGCGAACTTCCGGGTCGTGGATGCTTCGGGCAACACGGTTCCAGCCCAGTTTGATGTTCTTGCCCGCTGGTGGCCGCGCAACACATCCATCCGTTTTGTTCTCGTTCAGTTTCTTACAGATGTCAACAGCGGTTCACGCAGCCGCTACTTTTTACAGGATGATGGTTCCGGCAACGCTGCAACAGGTGTACAGATAAGTGAAGATGCCGCCCGCTACTCGGTCAATGCTGGTAAAGTCCAGTTTGAAGTAAAAAAGAACAGCTTCAATATTATTGACCGGCTATGGTATGATGTCAACAACAACGGAACTTTCGAAACTGCTGAAGAGATGCTCAAATCGGGCCAGGGAAATGGTGCGGCACTTACTGATACATTAGGGAATGTGACCTGTGATACAGCTAAAACCGGTCTCAAGTTCACAATGGAGGAATCGGGGCCGGTTCGCATGGTTCTCAAAGTGGAAAGTCCGACCGATACAGCACAGAACGGCTGGGGTTTCATTGTGCGTATACAGGCCTATTACAATCAGCCGTTTGTGGTACTCGATTATTATCTGAAGAATTCAGCTTATGGTGCTACCGGTCACCATCTCAGTTACTCAAAATTTGCACTGGTGAACAATCTCTCCTCCCTGGGGAGTGCGACGGTTCGTGCGGGCGGCGCTCTCGCGGATAATGCCGGTGCCTACGAAGCTGCTCTGGGCAGTTCCGCAGTTACAGATGTGGCCACAGCATGGTCAACCTATACAGTCAACGGAAGCGTCAAGAGCGGTATTGCTGCAGGATATGTTGACCTTTCTGACAATGTTAAGGGAATGATGGCTGTTGTCCGGAAATTCTCTTATCTCTGGCCCACGGGTCTTGAAGTAACCGCAGACAAAAAGATTAATGTCAATCTCTGGCCGCAGGGTTCGCACCGGATGCTTGATGAAACGCGACGTTCCCATCAGGTGCTCCTCTATTTCCATCCGGGAAGTGCAACACAGGCAGACCTGTTCAAACAGGCGAAAATTTTCCAGCAGTATCCGGTACCGGTGCTCCAGCCCACCTGGTACGCGCAGACTCATGCCTTCAGTGACTGGGGCGGGGTCGGGTTTCCTTCAGACACCACCTGGAATGAAGCGCTCTATAATCCGCCGACATCATATGCAGGTACGGGAAACAGCCTGGCAACGGGCTGGTGGAACTGGGGCGGTTCACCAGGACGGCGCAACAGCTCCGGCGGCGGCGGCTGGCCCGGATACCTTGATGATTATGTGTCGTGCGGCAGTCCGGCCTATTTTTATCACGCCGATGATGTGGCCCGTCACACAGCAGAAATGAGGCCCATGTGGATGGATAATTTCCAGTACGGCACCGATAACCGGCTGGTCAAGATAGAATATCCGCCGGCATGCGGTCTACGCGCTCCTAATGCCGGTCTCGATTCTACAACCTGGACATCATGGGATTATGAACACATCTGGATTTATGAAATCCTTCAGTACTATTTCATGTCAGGAGAACGGTTCTGTCAGGATTATCTGAAGATGCAGGCTGATTTTACTATGCTATCAAATTGGGATCTCTCCATTGCCGATACTATGAAGCCGCCCTATTACCATGATTTTACCAGAAGCCACGGACAATCCATCCGAACTGCAGTGGATGCCTACAAGGCCACAGGCGAAGAGCGGTATCTTAAAATTATCAAGGCGTATGCGCAGTACTTTGTAGATAATGCAAAATCACCATATGGAATATTCTGTCTGAAACCTTTCATGTCCTCTTTTATTTCGTCAAGCGGATTTGATATTTACTTCCTGCTGCCGGAGAATACCTCTGAAGAGCGTATCCTTAAAGAGCGGTTTCTGCGGGTGCTTCAGAGCGCAGGTAATGGTGCTGTTTATTGGGGCGGCAACAATACAGCCAGCTGTCCCAAAGCATGGGGACAGGCCTATCAATACCGTGCAGACTCGGTCTATGTAAGGCCAACACCATCCGGTATCGAAGGTGAGTTCTACTATGTCTCATATTATATGAACCATCTGGGACTCTCCTATTTCCTCTTCGGCGATACAGTTTATCGCAGTCTTATCGGGCGCAGTAATCCGAATGGAGCCGTCCTAAATCCGCCACAGAGTTTCATGGCGGCACCTGTCGGTTCTGCACCGGCAAACTACTATAGGGGAGCGAGTGCCGCCTGGTATAATCCGGAACAGAAAAAATCGGTGATGCCTCCCCGCATAACTACGCTCAAAGCTGTCTCAAGCCATGACCGCGTTGTTGCGCTGCAATGGACATCCGTGGGCGGCGATGCGTACAAACTCTGCTGGTCGAACAAGCCTATTGTCAACAAGCTTGGACGGGTGGCGCCGCTTGACAGCGGGGATATCTATTTACCATATCCCGATACGGTCAAGGCCTTCACAAATATTTATCGGGCCATACCTCTTGATATTACCGGCAAGCCGAAGACCAGCGGGCAGACAGAGCTGTTTACAACCGCAACATTGCCGGATTCTCTGATTGGGAAAAAGGTTTATTTCATTCTGCAGGCAGTGAATATCGCTTCTGATGTCGACCAGTGCCGCGGTGCCATCTCCAATCTTGACAGCATTGTTCTTGATAGTGCAAAGGGAACTTTCGGTCCGGCGGACTCTACAGTGTTTCCGAGAACGGTACGCAGTGTTTACACCATGAACAGCGGTGAACTCATGGTAGTTCTTAACAATCCGGTTACCGGCGGCAGTGCGCTTACCTGGGGTGTCGCTCTTGCACACGCTGCAAAGGGTACTCAACTCACAATCAGTTCTGTGGAACTGGATACGAACTGCAAAACCCTCCTCCGCATCAGAACCAGCGGTATGGTCGAAGGGCAGTATTATCGTCTGATGCTTGACAGCGCACAGACTCCATGGACCTTTGTTGCCAATTTCAGACCCAACATATTTTCGACCCGTAAAATCCATTTCGGCAACAACTATCATGGCAACGGCTGGGAAGTGGGTCACAGGTGGGATGGCGACATCGGCTATAACATGGTTGCCTGGGATGCTGTGAGCTGGTACGATTGGGATCCGGCTACGATTACAGATTCTTCCACACGCGGCTGTATCGGACTGGGATACAGCGCACCTTACGGCACGGAATGGCTCAAAGTCGTGGTCAGCCGTGAAGTACGGGATTATCTGTTCAGCGCATATGTGCGGGCCGATTCTCCCCGTAAGCTGCAGGTCGAAGATACCATGATGTGGAACAGCCGGCCTTCGGCTGGAGGAGTGGTTCGAACGGACAGTATTCCCCTTTTGGTGAAAGATGGCTGTGTTGACATGGTCTGGCAGCATCTGACCAATATTCAGGTAATTCCGGTGTTCAAGTACTTCAAGAGCGTCAACTTCAAACCGATTGCTGTGGAAAAGAGTTCTAATGAAGGGGCAGATAATTCATTTATTGTAAACTACCCCAATCCCTTTAATCCGGAAACACGGATAAGTTTTGCACTAGGCCGCGGGATCTCGCTAGCTCAGGCGCACCTCGTTATTTATGATGTGTCCGGCCGGATAGTTCAGCAGTTCACACCTGCTGTCCGCAGTGGACAGGTATGCACAGTGCTCTGGAATGGCCATTCTCAGAATGGAAAATCCGTTGCCAACGGCATTTACTATGCACGCCTGAATGCAGGTTCCAAAGTGCTGATTCGGAAACTGGTTTTTATGAAATAGACTTTAGACAAAGAATCTAAATAAACTGGAATGCACTTCAATCCACCACCCTTTGCAGGAGAGGTGGATTGAAGTGCCTATCTATGCAAGCTGTGAAATTAATACAAAACTTATTTTGCAAGTATCATCCTTGCAGCAACAACTCTGCTTTTTTGAGTTACCTTGCATATGTAAACCCCTGCTGACATAGGAATATTTACGTCATCTCTTCCATTCCATATGAACTTATGTAAACCATTACCATAAATGCCATCTGCCAACACTCTAACAACTCTTCCTTCTAGATTGTAAATCGTTACATTAAGTCTGTCAGATACACTTTTACCGGAAATCATTACAGAAATCGTCGAAGCGGGATTAAATGGATTTGGAGAAACCTGGATGCTATAATCATCAATATTTACATTTTCATAAAACCCCTCAGATGCTGTTTGTGATGTAGTGAAATCGGGACAATTATCAAGCATGTAATTCATTCGTACTCTGATAATCCTGACATTGATATCATCGGACACATATACACAATTGTCTGATGCAGCCGCTGCCATGGGCATGAACATTGGAATGCGTGACCCATCACCTTTACTGTCAGAATTTCCATACTCTCCAAATTCCATTATCAGGTTATTTGCATTATCTACAACACGAACTTTTCCTGAAATACCGTTCGGCACAAAGAGACGGCCATAAGCATCGACATCAAAACGGGGGCTGCGGCAGATACAGGCATTACCCGGGTCTTCACTAAATGGTGCGATACCTGCCTTCGTGTAAACTGATACTGCATTATTGACAGTAGTAGAAGTAAACCCTCCTGTTAAACTAGATGATAAATCAAATTTGGCGATTACACCTGTTGCAGCACGGTATATAGCATCCGAGATAAAATCTGAAGGCACATCCATTTCAGAAGTAAAGCAGCGGCCTCCTGCAGCATAAATATTCCCTTTGCGATCAAACTGTACTCCTGCACTCGTATTTAGTTTGGTAGATAGTACAGTATCCTTAATCAGACTGCCTGTGGAATCATAAAGTGCATATGTACGACGATCCAGAAATAACATTCTACCATCATTACTTACTGCAAAACCTTTTGTCCCGATACCTCCATATGCTGCGCCCTGAATGTAGGTGTCATTGCTTATGTTGTCTGCAAGAATATTGGTCCCTTTTGCAACATAGTTGGCTGGTTCATGGAGATGATTCAAAGTGTACCGTGCAATTTTATAGCCGGTTTGTGTATAAAGAAGACCATTAAAACCTATCTGAACTTCGGCAGCAGTCAGTTTCTGACCAGAAGAAGTGGAACAAATTGACATAAATGGATTATTCCAGTTTTCTACTTTAAAGAGTCCATGAAAATTATTTGTCACGACGACCTGATCGGTTGCTGCATCAGCATCCATTCGTGTAAGATATCCGCTCCAGGCGTCTCTATATTGAGTACCGCCTGTATATGCAGAATCCTGAAAACGGCTTATCAAAGTGAAATTAGCACCATCGTCACGGACACCCCAAATTCCCTGATTATTTAAGCCATATCCAAGATTACCGGACAACCAAACAACAGGTTTATCAGAAGCCTGGTTTACAACCAAATAACTTTTTGCCCCGGCGGTAAAGGAAAATGTTGCCATAACTGTTGGCGAATTTCCCCGCCAGTCAGAAATCTTTTTAAGTACAGTTGGCAAATTCAGTCTTCGTGCAACAAGATAAATTTCACCTGTTTTTCTGTTAACAGCTATGTTATCTGGAGACATCTGCGGAATGGCCTTTATAAAATTTCCGGTTGTATCATATATACCGATACAATTACGGACTCGGTCACAAATAAATATATGACCGCTGTCGTCTGTTGTCACCCCGTTAATTGCGGCATCAGGCCCGACTCCAGGAAATCCAGTACGATTAGATGCAAGTAGTGAATCTTTTGATATTGTAATTATGGATGTAGTTTTACCTGTAGCGAGATCAACTTTATAAACCTGCCCGTCACGCCAGGAACTGAAAGTATCAACATAACCTGTTCCCCATCCGTTACTTCCTCCGGTACTAACCCAGCCATAGATACCGCTAATAAGCACAGATTTATGGTCGGGAAACCATGTCATATACAATGGTCCGCTATAGAGCGGTGCTAACGCTGGTGATTTTATAAGACTTCCTCTATTGTTGATAACTGAATTCAGAGAGATATCAAGTGCACCGTTGAATACACGACTGAATAATCCAACATTATTTACACGACTGTACTTGAAAGCCAATACCCGTCCATCAATTACTTCTGGGAGCATGAAACCAGAGAATCTGTTTAGAGTCAAAGCACCGGCACGATAGGCAAGATCGGCTAAAGTAGAAGTGCGATAGCGATAACCACCATCATTCAGAAACATTATCTCATAAGGTACCAATGCAGCACGATCCATGCCGGATGGAAAAGGCATTATAGTCTTTTTGTAAGCACCACTTGCGCCATCGTAAGCTCGCATTGAGATGACACTACCTACTGTACCTGTTCCAAGTACATAAAGAGTGCCGTTTGAATCAACAGAGAGACCAAAAAAATTCTCTGACTCATTAGCAGAAGCACCAAACCAGTAATTGCTGCTTTTTTGAATACCTCGCTCCATTAGTTTGTCAGCCATTCCTCCATAAAGTGGATGCATATCAGCTCGTACACGGGCACCCAGACCGGCTATTCCAATTACATTAATACCATCATCATTCAGACCATCCCATTCAACGCTTTGTTGAAGCGAATTTTGCGCAAACGGAGCAGGTGCATTTGCTCCAAGCCTTCCCGCACAAAGATGTCTGACAACTTTTCTATTAATTGTATCAACAATAGAGACCTCTACATCGGTATATTCCGATAAAGTAAAATCGACATATTTTTTTCCATTATCAGACCTGAAACCAGGCCCAGATACAAAATTCGGAATGGCACATGTGATAGCAGAGATGAACAAAACTAAACTTTTGAGAAGGGTACACATAAACGGCTCCTTTTTTTTGTAAACACTCTTGTAACAACAGGTGACCAATAGATATCTCTAAGCAAAAATAAAGGCAGGCAATATTAACCAAATCTCTGGAAAACCACAGTAACTGTCTGGTAGAATTGCATATTTTTGTGTCGTTTTACTACCATACAGTGTACAGAAACTTGAAAAATGAGATAATTAACTATATTTGGTGGATATGCACAATTATATGCGCCCTGTTTTGGGATACTTACTATTCTTTTCGGTTTTGTCTATTTTTGCAACAACATCACCAGAAAAGCCGCAACCTCTGGCTGTAAATGCAGTTTCAGTACCTGTCACAATAAATGGTTTTTTAAATGAATGGGGTGACTTTAAAAGGACCTATGAACGGGTGTACCTGGAGGATCCCTATATCACCAGAGCAGCATCGGACCGAAATAAGGTGTGGTGTCGGCTTTTATGGGATCGTCACTACCTTTACATAGCATTCAAGGTTGAGGATTCACGACTTTTGGCCCGTACTCTGAATAATGACGACTACATATTGAACGACGATGGAATTGAACTGTTCATCGACAAAAAAGATGATACATCTGCGACATGGAGTCCTGATGTCTATCACATCTTACTCGGTCTGAATAATAATCTGATGCAAAAACAGGGAATCGTTCCAGTTCCAGGTAATGGTAAGATCCAGCAAACAGTTATACATAATATTGACATAAAAAGTTTTGTCCGTGTGTCTGGCACTGTAAACAATAACAACGATATCGATTCAGGTTATCAGGCCGAAATAGCCATTGCATGGAAGAGTCTTGGTGTCAATTCTTGTAACGGTTTTTCATTCCGTTTTAATTTTGCAATTAATGAATGGGACTCTTTATACATAGATACAACCGGTTCAGACAAGTTCACTGTTTATTACCACTATGCAGGCAATTGGGTGGAACCTCATGCCAACGTTCCTGCAAACTGGCAATCATTCATTCTTGAAGGAGGAGCTACTGTTTCGAAAGATGACAGTGGTTCCTCGAAAGCAAGTTTCGGCAAACTGCTTATTCCAGCTCTTTTCCTTTTGGCTCTGATTATTATATCCTCCATTTACTTTTTTGTATTACGTCGCCGTTCACAGGCCATAAGCAGTAAGCTGCGTAGTGAAATCGAATTTAAACTTAAGTCATATATCGACGAAAACTTCCGGAAAAAAGTATTACTTGAGGATTTTTGCAATCAGTATAATCTAGGTTTGCGCCAAGTCCAGCGCTGGCTGAAAAATGACCTCAACACAACATTTAATGAAATGTTGACAAAAAAGAAAATGAGCGAAGCCAAACAGCAGCTTGAAATGACAGACAAGACCGTCTCAGAGATCTGTTTCGACCTCGGCTATAACGATACAAGCTACTTTACAAAGGTCTTCAGAGGCGCTTACGGTATAGCACCAACCGACATACGAAAAGCTGCAAGAAAGGGATAGCTTACGAATATAGCTGGTAGCAGCTATCTAACCATCGTAAGCTTCTTTACAATACTCTTTCCTGAGTATTCTGCCTTTACGAAATATACTCCTGTTGATGATGTTTTCCCTTTTGTATCCTTTCCACTCCAGACAATGCCTTTTGCAGCTGCGCCAACAGTTGTATTTTCTGTGTACACCACTCTACCATCCGATGATATTACCGAAAGTCTGATTGCTTTTTGCGGATCTGTACCATAGGCAGCTCCAGTAAATTTGATAGTTACCATCGGATTGAATGGATTCGGCGCTGCTGTCAACGAAGAGCCGTTTATATATTCGCCGTCTAATACAGGATCTTCTGTGGACTCAGTATATGTCCAGTCGATAATCGGATTTTTCCTGTAGTTACTCTTATTGTTAAGATAGAATAGATAGGGCTGAAAGACCGTCATATCATATTTTCCGCCGAAGCCGTGATCCCATTGTCTGAAAATTCCATTCTTTCCATCCATTGCGAAAGTGTTCATCTTTCTTTCAAACACTGTGTCGCCCGTGAAATAGAACAGTCGCGCAAGTTCTCCCGGTATTCTGAAATTGCTGGCCGTTGTTGTTGATGGTGAGGTAGTGTCGGCATATCCCCAGCCGTGATAAAGAATATTGCATTTAGGACTGAAAACAGAATCCTTGAAACATGTAACCCTTCTTGTAAAGTAATTGTTCAAGCTGTCATTCCAGAAGTTTTCAGAATACTCAATCCAGATATTTGCTGATGCTGACTCAATTGGAACGGCTGACAGTATCGTTTGCGGCGATGCATTTATCATAAGCGGACAGTCAAATTCAATTACGGTTCGTCCCTATCCTGAGTTATCCGATTCTGTAAATGAGTGGATACGCTCATATGGCAATGCGCCTGGAGTCAGCTGGAATGGATGGGGTTTGGCACAGGGACACAACATGTCAACTGGGGCTAAACAGGGGCCCTCTATCGGCGCATGGGGTTGGTACATGGCAAATGGTCTGGTCTGGAAATACAAAGTTCCCGTTTGCATTATAAATGGAGGTTCCGGCGGAACAGAAATAAAATCCCACTTAAGAAACAGCAACAACCCATTTGATTCATATTCCTTATATTCTAACCACCTCTCCCGCACTACCAATTCAGGGCTAAGAGGCGGAATCAAAGCAGTAATATGGCATCAGGGCGAATCCGATTCAGACGTTTCACGATACCCGCTCTATGCAGCACGCCTCGATTCGCTCTACCATTCATGGAAAATGGATTACCCTGCTCTAAAACATATTTACATCTTCCAAATCCGGCCTGGTTGCGGTGGCCTTCGTGGTGCTGAAATACGTGAAATTCAGCGCACCTTCCCGGGGAGCCGGACCGATATTCATGTAATGTCAACTAATGGTCTGACAGGCCACAGCTACCAGAATGATTTCTGCCACTACGAAGGTACGGGATATCGCCAGATGGCATCCTGGATTCGTGCATTGCTTGAGCGGGATTTCTATGGTTCTGCGGATACTTTAGCTATTGAACCGCCTGACGTGGTTTCCGCTTACCACACATCGCTGCTCAGGAACCAGATTGCAGTGGAATTTACACAACCTGTCAACTGGAATGGAGCCTTAACAACCAGAAACTGGTTTCATTCCATAAAAAGCGCTTTTCAGGTTGACAGCAGTTCCGCCAATGTCAAATCTGTTTCATGGGACAGTGTAAACAGCCGGATATTGGTTAACTTGACTAAATCACTTTCTGCAACTCGCATCTCCTATCTTCCGGAGCTGTACTATCCTGATACAAACATCACTTACGAAGGGCCCTGGCTTGTAAATTCACGTGGCGTCGGTGCGCTGGCTTTCCTCCAATTTCCAGTAACCCTTCCTGATTCGGTTCGTGATACCACACAGATTTTTGCCGATACAGCTACACCCGATTCGTTAAGTCTCACTGCCTCTTCATTGCTGTTGCTGCCTGGAGATTCTATCCGTCCAGATGTAGTTGGATACTTCAATGGACTCCGCCGACCTGTAATAACTGGACTTTCTTGGATTTCAAAATCAGTTGGCACAGTAACTGTTTCGTCTGAAGGTTTACTTAAAGGTGTGACTGAAGGTGGACCTGTTGCAGTAATTGTTGGCAAAAAAGGGGTTTATGATACTGTAAACGTAACAGTAAAAAGCAGACCGTCAATTCTCAAACGCATTAATTTTGAAGACCAAAACCAGCCGGTACTTCCGGATTGGATTACAGAGAATTGGGGACGCTATTCAGCATCTCGTGGCTTTGGATGGGACTCCTTTCCAGGCGCAGGACACGCTTATCACGGCGCAACTATAGGCCCCTGGGTTGTTCGTACCTATGTAGCTCTCGGAACAGGAAACTATGGTAACGAAAAGAATGCCTGGGCCCGCTACCGGATTCAGGTACCTGCTGGTGATTATGTTCTGCGCATAGGAATGGGAACGCAATTATGGATGGGCATAGGCGGACGCACCCGCGATATTGCTGTGCACAATGGAGACACTCTGGTGAATAAAGATTTTGGATATTGTTCTGTTCACACAATGCGGATTACTGTAAATGGTGACAGCGGTCTTAAACTCAATATTTTTGGTGCAATCAACTACATTGTACTAATCTCAGGAGAATTTGAGCAATATGTCAACTTATTTGCAAATGACAGCACAGGCGGAGAAACTCCTCCTTCTTTACCATATACAACTGGTGAAATTGATGGCGCGTCTGATGAATTCGGATTTAAGGGCAATTCACCAAACCCATTCAATCCCTCAACATCTATCCGGTTTAATTTACCAACTCATGTAAATTCTGTTTACACTATCTGTGATGTTCAGGGCAGAGAAATATTCAGAACCGCGGTCTCTCATGCTGGTGCACACGTTATCTTCTGGAATGGAAACGATATGAAAGGACAAAGGGTAGCATCAGGATTATATGTAGGACGCTTACAAACAAGTAATGGGTATAAAAAAGAGCACCGTCTAATTATGCTGAAATAGCTGTTTCAAGGTTTAACGAAACAGCTTTTTATATGTCATTTTATTACATAATAAATCATAATAAATACTCTGTGTCGATACATAAATGCCTAATAACAAAGAAAATAACAGGCTATTAATTGGTACAGTTTTTGCGCAATAAACCAAAATTGCATACATAATGATTCATTAAAGGAGTGATTTTGAAGTTGAAATACTTAGCACTTTTAGCATTTTACCTTTTGACAGATTGTTCCAATCCGGTCTCGAAAGAAAAAGAAGCGATTCCACCAGCCCCACCAGAAACTCCGAACCAATTTTCGGGACATACCGGTATAAAGGAAAACACACTCACCTGGTCTAACAGCACTGATTCTCTTTCTTACAATCTTTACTGGTCCACTGAGGATTCTGTCTCAATAGAAACTGCGAAAAAAGTGAGTGGTGTGACCTCCCCTTTCAAACACACTGCTTTGGATTTTCGTTCCACATACGCTTATGTACTCACTGCTGTTAATCAAATTGGCGAATCACAGCCAACAACCATAGTTAGATTGAAACCTCTCATTCCCCCGCCTGTCAATCCAAAAACCACTCCCGGGAAATCGCAAATCACACTGACCTGGAATCCAGTTGCAGGTGCCTCAGGGTACCGGGTTTACTGGTCTAACATACCGGGAGTCACTCCAACAACGGGTTCTCGAATTTCGAGTACTACATCTGCATTGGTCCATACCTCTCTGGACTATCGACTGACCTACTATTACATCATCACCACATTAGACAGCACACGCGAATCAGCCCCCTCCACAGAAATTATTGGACAGACCGTCCTACCTCAGCCTCAAGGGTTCACCGCTACCCCTGGTGTGGGTCAAATTACCCTCCAATGCGACACATTGCCCGGTGCAACACAGTACAACATCTACTGGTCAAATACACAAGGCGTTACCCCGATAACCGGAAAGAAAATGACTTCATCCCTGCCAAACATCATCCATTCATCACTCAACTACTTACTCACCTACTACTATATCATCACTGCAGCTGATAGTGGTCGGGAGTCCGAGCCTCTCCCTGAAATTAGCCTCCACCCAGATTTGCCGGCCCCACGATTGGGAGGGAGTATTTCGGAACCGGGCAAAATTACCTTGCGATGGGATTCTATTCCAGGAGCAACGGCCTATAACATCTATTGGTCCACCAGCAAAGGTGTTACGCAGGCTACAGGTAATAAACTCACCAGCAAAATACCCACTCTCACCCATACCGGACTCGATTACAGAGCAACTTATTATTACATTGTCACATTCAGTACAGATAACCGTGAATCTCCACCGTCGTCTGAAACCGTTGCACGGACCGCGCTTCCAACTCCGACAGGTGTCAAAGCCTCGTCAGGACTTGGTACCATTACTTTACAATGCGACTCACTTCCGGGCATTACCCAATACAACATTTATTGGTCGAATTCACCTGGCGTAACGAAGGCAAATGGTAAAGTAATAAGCAGCACAGAACCCAAAATTACCCTGAGTAAACTCAACTACACCCTGACTTATTATTACATCATCACAACCCTGGAAGGGGGCCGGGAGTCCGTCCCCTGTGCAGAGATTAATGCTCGCCCTGAAATGCCTTCTCCTACAGGGGGAAAAGCCCTTCCAGGAACGGGAACAAACACCCTGCAGTGGGACGCTGTCAGCGGAGTCACGCACTATAACATCTACTGGTCTACAACCCCCGGCGTAACTAAGCAAACAGGCACCAAGCTGACATGCACAGGAACTCAATTCATACACACTGGGCTGAATTATCAACTAACCTATTATTACATCATTACAGCAGCAGACATTAATCGTGAATCCGCTCCCAGTAATGAATTCCATTCAACACCAACCATCAGCAGTCCGGAAAACATAAGGCTCTCAGCAGTTGATAATCGGGCAATTTTGACTTGGAAAAACGTACCAGGTGCTGAGCAATACGACATATACCGGACCGCAGCCAATTCCACACCATTCATACGAATTCAAAATGTCAACAGCCCATGTACATTGACAAGTCTGGATACTGGACTTTATTCCTTTCAGGTTAGAGCACTCCGTTCGTTTGATGCATCTGTCCCAGACACCACACTGAGCTGCCGTATAAATGGCTTCATATTTGAACTGGAGGGAGACCACTATGTGGTTAAAGGGCACAATGGAACAGACACCATTCTCTCCATTCCCAATAAATATGCAGGAAAACCTGTAACAACCATTGGAGAGCAAGCATTCTCTAATAAGATGCAATATAAACGTCTTTACATTCCTGAAGGCATCACGACAATAAGGATGATGGCTTTTTACTCCTGCTCTTTATTAACGGGTCCACTTATTCTCCCCTCAACAGTGAGTGCAATAGGGCCATTAGCCTTTACAGATTGCAACCATCTGGACAGCTCTCTTGTGCTCCCTGCTTCTCTCACTGAAATTCCTCAAAGCGCCTTTTTACGATGCACCCGTCTGAAAGGCCCGCTCGTGCTGCCGCCGTCGCTGGTAACGATTGGCAGTGGAGCCTTTGCAAACGATAGCCTTTTGCAGGGAAATATTCAATTTCCATCAACGCTCCGTTCCATAGGAGCCAATGCTTTTGGAAACTGTAAGAGCTTGACGGGGTCACTACTTTTCCCGGATAGCCTAAAGAGCATTGGGGGTTGGGCGTTCTATGAGTGCAGCGGACTTACCGGGTCATTGGTTTTACCTCATGGATTAAGTGTAATTAATCAATACACCTTTACTGGATGCAGAAACATGACCGGAGGATTCGCAGTACCTGAAGGTGTTACCTTTATCGACATATCTGCATTCGTTCAAATGAACCAGATTACCGGGCCTATTATTTTTCCTGCAAGTTTGAAGCAAATGGGTGCCTGTGTGATTTATAATGAGAAGAGCTTGCAATCAGTGATTTTCAGAAACCCTGTACCCATTGCAGATATAACGAGTTGCCTCTTCAGTTCGTGTCCTTCAATGAAAACCATAAAAGTTCCGGCCTCCGCCTTGGATGCATATAAAACCGCACCGATCTGGAAAAATTGGGCCCACCTCATGATTGCTGAATAATAAGTTGACATATAAACAATTAATCTTAAAGGAACAGATTTATGGAATCTCTTAAAGAATTTTTAAATCAACACCAATGGTCCGATACAACCGTTGAAACAGAAGAGGGCGATATTTCCGCCGTCTTTTTCGATTGGAAGAAACTGCCAGCTGAAGACAAGGCTGACCTCTTTGAATATTTCACCAACGAAGATACTCAGAAAAAAATTGAAAAGGGCGAATGGCTTCCAATTGCTGTGCTTGACATGTATTATGGCATGGACAGCTTTGCAGAGATGAATAACAAAGGTATTCTTGTAGTTGTCCAAAAGGACAGCGAATACAAACCTGGTACGGTTCTATGGTTTTGCCAAGATAACGATGAGCCCGTTCAGGAGTTAGCGGAATCGTTAGATGCCTTAAAAGTAAAGAACTTAAAAGAAGAAAAAGAAGAAAAGGTTACAGCCAATGATAGTCCCGACTCTCATTTGGAACCGCCCTACAAGGAACTCTGGGACAGTTCTATTGAAAAAAGCATAAAAAAAGATCTCGATGGTGCTATCGCTGACCTCAAGATTATTATGAAGGAACTTCCAGGAAACATTGCAGTTCTCAAAGCTCTCGCACAAGTCAGCGAAATGAAAAGCGAGTTTGATACCGCTTTGGAATATGTGAATAAAGCGCTGAGCTTTAAACCCAATGACTTCTCTTTACTAAAAACAAAAGGGGAGATTTTAATCAGCTTAAAACATTATGATGGGGCTATAGAACTTTCACAAGCGATGGAAAAAATAGCGCGTGACGACGACGACGATTCAGACCTCGGAAAAGCGTTAGCGCTTCGTGGTATTGCACTTGTGAAAACTGGGAAAACAAAGGAAGCGAAGCCATTAATCGAGGAGGCTGAAGAAAAAGGCTCCTTTCTTTCCATGACTTTTTCTGATTACGACTGGGCAAAAGAGGAAGTTGAAAAAGTTTAAATGAGTAAATCGACAGAAGCTGCAATTAATTTTTTAATGAAGGGTGAATGGGATCTTTGCCTGGCTGAGATTTCCAATCAACGGTCGGGAGAAGGAGATTGTTGGGAGTATTGGTGGATAGAAGCACGCATTCTTCGTTTACGCGATAACAATCCAGTCACCGCTTTTGAGAAAATCGATTACAGTCTGAGTGTTTTTGGTTACAATTTTTATTTACTTGATTCGGGACTCTCCTATTTGAACCTTTCTGGTAAGTACGCGGAAGTGGTGGTATTCTGGAGAAAATATCGGGAACATTGGTTGTGCAACCAAACAAACCCGACCCAGATTGCAGTGCATCTTTTACACGCCTACTCCCTGCTTAAGCGTCCCTTTGATGGACTTGAAGAAATAAAAAGCATGGGGCTTCTTGTTAGTGTAGCAAATGATTGGTCAATCTCAGCTACGAATGATGCTTATTATTTTAATGTCAGCTGTCTTTATGCACAGATTGGCGATGTACGGCAGATGCTTGAATATGCGCAGGCTGCACTGGCAATAAAAGATAAGATGGTTCAGTATCTTACAGATGAAAGCTTCGCATCTATGCGCACCAAAACCATTTTTGCTGACTTTATTGAATATAACAATAACAAATTTAACACCTATTTATGTCTGCAAAAAAACAATCATCGGGTTGAAGTTTTCACTCGTGCCAACAGCTTTTATTCACTGATGGTAGTTGAATGTACCGATGGTGTGTATCAGCTTAAGAAGTGGGAACGGACCGAATCAGCTGTGACGGAAGACAATCAATTTTCTTCTCATGCAGACCTTTTGATGTATCGTAATGCATTCGTTGAAAATCTTCTATCACAGGGTTATGCTTCCGCTGATTACCCTTATGCCGCTGAATGGATTACAACGCTTAGGGATGTTTTTATTGGTTGTGCATCTTCCCGTGGCATTTCAGAGAATATGAAACCGGTCTTTACGCTTGAATGGGATTATGTTTATGAAGATTTAAAGCCGGAAGTTCACCCGTTAACAAGAAGCTATTATTTTTACGGTGATTTTGGTGAAGACGACCATATCGGATTTCTACCTATAATCCCTACTCTGGATTGGTTTAAGGAAATTATTCTGAAGAGCATCGAGGGCGTAACGCTAATTTTAGAAAATGCCCGGTTGGAATGCGCACACTCTGAACATGATTCGGGGGATGAATTTTCTTTTCTTTATCCCAATGATGATCAGAAAGAAATCGTAGCATGAAGTTCTTTATTCTTGACTGTAATGAACCGCTTTCGGTCAACAGCGAGGCGATGATGGAAATTCATAACACCTTTCGTGTTGGAGGCATACGACTGTGGTCGTCTGGCAAGGGTCACGACAAACCGGTGCCGACACCCATTGAAATCCCTTTCGATACTTTTCGAGAATACTCTGGTGCACCGATTGAGTTTTTAGATGTTGGAATTCCGATTATGTCACTTAGGATGGCTAATGCGTTACTTGATGCGGGTGTAAATAATATTGAATTTTACGATGCCTCTCTTGTTAATAAGCAAAGTGGAAAAACTTTCCATTATAAGGCTTTTAATATTATTGGTTTGGTTTCAGCGGCAGACCTTAAGCGATCGGCATGGCATAGTTTAGATGGGGATGTACAGCACACGGTTTCTTTTGAACGATTGATACTTGACGAATCATTATCCGAAAGGCTCGATATATTTCGTCTTGCTGAAAATGTAAAGGCGATAATTGTGAGTGAACGAATTAAACATATTCTTTTATCAAAAGGCATTAATACGCTGAAATTTATATCGCCTGAACAATGGACGATGGTTTAAATAGACAGCATCCTTAAAGTTGGAGATGATTTGATAAAGACTAAGTATTATATGCTGGAATGCATCGCACCGGAAGCGTGGGACGATGTTGCGTTAGTTGAGGGCATTGCACCTCCGGTCGGAGAAATTTCATGGCGATTGGGGAGTCGTTTTATCAATCCACCCCGAGAGCCGGTAGTGGTGAATCTGCATCCGGAATACGGTGTTCAGATTAAAGAACTGCGCAATGTTGATGCGCTGTTGATGACCCGCCGTTTGCATGAAGCATTTGTCGAGGCAGGAGTTTCCAATCTTGACACTTATTCAGCAATTATACGCCATCCGTCCAGAAATTTTGAAACCTCTGATTATGTTGTCTGTAATCTTGTCGGCATTGTTGCCACAGCAAATCTTAAAAATCTTTTCGTAAACGGGTCTTCCACGCACGGAATAAATGATATTGACATCAACCCCATTGTCATTGATGATGAGAGTGTAGGCGAACTCTTGATGTTTCGCCTGAAAGAAAACAGCAGTGCCGTTGTTGTGCATGAATCCGTTAAAGCGGCACTTCTTTCAAAGGGGTTTAGCATGTTAACATTTGTTTCACCCGAAGAGTGGCTTGGGTAAAGTATGCAACCATGTACTATTAATTCAACAAACTACTTCGTCATGGTGTGCGAGGGAAAACACCCCATTACGCCAATCCGTGTTTGCCCACACATCTCCGGCTGGATGCTGGGGCGTGTCGTCGAACCGCCAGCAAAACTGCCGCTGCATTACGAGTTGAACTCAAGACACCCGGGCAACCCGAAGGCAATGTACGACGAAAAATCGGTGCCGATCATGCACGACTCGGTTCGTGCCGTGCTGGAATGGGTTGGCGTTTCCAATATACAGTATTTCGATGCGGTGCTCAGCAACCCGCTCAGCGGGGAGATTCGACACGACTACAAAGCATTCAATATTGTTGGATTGGTCGCTTGCGCAGACATTACCGCGTCGCAGACGATGGGCATCTCGTCGTCAAGGGTGGGCGATACAGATTTCCACGGCCTCGTGATCGACGAAACCAAAACTGACGGTACGCTGTTGTTCCGCCTCGCCGAAAACATCAGCGCGATCGTTGTGCATAAGA
>JAEUSG010000193.1 GCA_016788315.1 Fibrobacterota bacterium
GGGAGGGCTTCGTGTAGAGGCAGATAAAAATATTGTAAATCTTCCAATCAAGGTTATGATACGTCCTTTTCGACTTAAAAGACCTACAGATTTAAGTTTCATTAATTGCATTACCAGTTTAAAATCTTTGACAAAGAAAGATATGCTCTTTTTGAAAAAAAGTGGGTTTGACGGCTTTGAGATTTATGTCCATAAACCAAGTGGACTAAGTCTGACGAATGAAAATGGCCGTCCTTTGGTTCATATGAATAATATTGATACACTCATGCGGAATATGGTGAGTGCAGGGATGAAAGGACCAATGCTGGTCATGCTGAGTAATGACAGTAAAACAATTCTGGAAAACAGAATTTGTGAAGCATTTTCTGAGTTTAAGCTTACAGAAACAGAAAAGATATATGGAAAAGCTAAAATGTTCGGACCGATAGGGAATCCCCGGTTTGATTCACTTTATCTGGATGCAATCGGACAGATAAAGAGCAGTGTTGAATCATTCGGCTTTGAGTTTATCCCTGTAATCTTTGACGAAGCAAAGGAACGTTTTTTCCCCGAGCTGCCTGTGCGGCATAAGCTTATAAAGAGTCGTTTCCCGAATGTTCGTATTGCAAATACTCCTCAGGGAGATTACGAGTGGGCCCGTGTTTTGTTGCCTTATTCAGACATCCTGATAACAGGAGGAGAGTTTGAACCGACCAGTTATCTTTGCAAAAGGGAGAAGAAATCTTTGTGGCTGAACTCATTTCTTGGATCAACAACTGATCCGGGAAAGGCGCGAGTTAGATTTGGTTTACGCAACTGGAAGTACAATCCATCTGCATTATTAGTCTGGTCTTACAATTATTATAGCGGTTTTGAAGGGCTTTCCTACCCTCCGTTACCTAATGGAGATGGAGAACCTCTTGAGACACCTGGCTGGATAGGAGTCCGGGAAGCCGTTGATGATTTGAGCTATGTAAAGATGCTTGAGGAATTGTCCTCCGGTAAGCCGGAGGCGGCTTCCATTCCCTGGGATGATTTGAAATATTGTGTAGGAGATTATGGATTGGGGCGTCACTTTGACGGATATGAATTTCCCCGTGATTTCTCACAACTGGATTCAACCAGAGAGTTTGCGGCCCGTATGATTGTTAAACTGCTTAAAAAGTAAATTGGAGAAACGTAATGAAATTAATATTTTGCCTATTATTGGTGTTTGCTCTTCAGGCGAAACCATTGTTTAAGATTTTACCTCTCAATTATCAGTATAAAACCAGCGAAACCGGAATGCCCTCACATGTTTTGCCTAAGTTGTCTTTAACTGCTGCTCTCGACGAATATGAAAGCGGTGCTTTCGCAATACACGCTGACAGCGCAATAAAAAAGCTGAATGTTTCCTGTTCGTTATTAAAGAACAAATTAACGGGTAGAACGATTTCCGGTTCTACAATTAAGCTTCAAATGGTGGAATTTGTTAATTGTGATTCTACAGGAAAAGAACGGCTACCGCTGCGCTTTCTGTCCCTTCGCGATACCGGAGTGCTCGCTGGGCACAATACCACATATTTTATAACTTTGAAATCATCTGATGTAATAGATACAGGATTATTTCAAGGCCAGATCAAAATAACAGCTGATGGCATTAAGGATTCTATAGGGGTATCATTTACAGTACTCCCATTCCGCCTTAAGGCGCCTGATAAAATGCGTTTTATTGCTGCCATAAGCAATTATGGCTCGATGACAGAGAAAGAATTTCGCATGCTCAAAAATGGCGGTGTCGATGGAGTTGAATTTTTTCTTGGTAAAAAATGCGGGGTCAATGTTATCAATAATCAGGGGCATGTCAAGATAGATATGCCAGTTATCGATTCAACAATGAAACATATGAAAAGTGTCGGTATGCGGGGTCCTATATTTCTGATGCTGGGAAATGACAGAAAATCGCACATTGAAGATAAAATCTGTGAAGTATTTCCTGAATTTAAGATGACAACATCAGAAAAAATTTTTGGAAAACCGCTCATAATCGGTCCAATCGGAAATCCCCGTTTTGATTCTTTGTATCTTGAAGCAGTCGCTTCTATCAAGAGTGGAATTGAAAAGGCTGGTTTTGAATGGATTGCGGCAGTAATGGATGAACCTATGGAGCGCAGTTATCAGCCATTTATTGAACGTACTAAACTTATCCGTTCACGGTTCCCCGATCTGAAATTAGTTGGTGTTACTCAGGGGAACTTTGCGTTTACAAAAAGTCTTGAACCTTACACAGATATTCTTATAACAGCAGGGGATTATACTACAATCGAAAACCTTGCACGTCGTAAGGGTAAAATGTTTTCTGTAAACACCTTCCAGGGGGCCGCGAACGAGCCGGGCTGTAGTCGTGCTATATTTGGCACCCGCGTCTGGCGTTACAATCCAGGAATAATGCTTTTCTGGTCTTATAATTGGAATTACGGCGATCCATTTGTTGAATATGATAGCGAAGAACCAGATAGATTCAGTTCAATTCTATACCCACCTCGTGAAGGAACTGATGGTTTCCCTACAGAAACCCCTGCATGGATTGGTTTACGCGAAGCTATTGACGACTGGTCCTATGCTCGTATGCTTGAAGAGCTGGCAGCTCAGAAAGGTCAATTATCTGAATTTCCCATTGATGACATGAAACATGCAGTAGGTGAGTGGGATTTCTTCGAAAAGGAATATGACTATCCCCGGGATTATTCACAATTAGACACCGTACGTAATCAGGCTGCACAGGCAATACTAAAGTTGTTGAAATAATTTTACCGGCGATTGACTAATTGTGTTATAGAAAAAGCATTGACCCTTATTGTAAGCAGTACAGCAGCAAATGCTGCGGCCAGCCAGAGGAAAACTGCTGTTGATGCAACAGGAACGATCCAAATCGGCATGTTCCATAGTGCTAAAATTCCTTCGCCTAATCCTTTGAACGCACGGACAGATGACATAAATGAGCTTAAATGTAACTCGAACGGCAGCAAAATTAAAATAAAAGCGGCAAAAGAAAGTAATGCAAAAAGTTTCGCAAGAACGCTTAATGGGTCTTTATCCGGATTCTGTTTTATCGATGACATTACCTTGGATGTAAAGTATGTGGGGACAATAGGAAGTGATTCATTATAATCTGCTAATAAAGTTTCAGCCATCCTTAGATCATTAAGCTTCTGCTGGCAATTTAAACATGTACTAAGATGCATCTCAAATTTATTCAGTAAAGGTCCTCTTAATCTGTTTTCAAGAGCGTGAGGGAGTAGATTATCAATCTGGCTGCATTTCATAACACCTCCGTTTTCTTCATTGCAATTGCTTTAGCGAGTAGAGATTTAGCTCTGAAAAGTCTTACTTTAACATTCGTTTCAGTTAGTTTAAGTGATATAGCAATATCCCTAACAGAAAGATCGCCGACATAACGCATTGTAATACAACTTCGGTAATCTTCAGGTAGAAGTTCTATCGCCTCTGAGATTAAATTCCTTGTATCCATGTGTGTCTCACGTTCATTATTTATTTTTGCTGTAAACATCAGCTCTTCTTCAATAAATGCCACGTTACTTTCTCGACGGCGCTGCTTTTCTTTAAGATTCAGAAATTGGCGATATGCAATCCTAATTAACCAAGCACGAAAACTGCCATCAGGTTTATATAAATGTATTTTATTATGTGCCTTTATGAACGCTTCCTGCGCTAAATCAAGTGCATCCTCTGGTTCTTTGGTCAGGCTATAACACCACTTGTATAAGGCATCTTTATGCAGCTCAATTAGTTGCTCGAAAGCGCTGTTTTGCCCTTTTTGTGCCAGCTGAATGAATTCTATTTCAGTTCTATCCATTTTCTATTATTATAACAATATATTAGAATGGAAAAGTTACAATCTTTTTAAATAAACTGTAACTATTTTCAGTTTTGTC
>JAEUSG010000208.1 GCA_016788315.1 Fibrobacterota bacterium
ATTTCCCATCAACCTCTGTATACTTGAGATAGTATGCAGACTGCATGAGTGAACCGGAAGATGAGTAGGATGTCTCTTTTAAAGGAAGAAAGTTATCACGTCGTACCCAGTAAACTTTCTTAGGGTAATCTACATCGTTTACTTTTGCTTTAACGCTGAACTTGTAAACTGGAACAGCGCCAAGCATCTCTTCAACGACTGTATCCTTGGCATCTTTTTCCAGAGAAGGCTCATACATTTCCGTAAGCTTGCGTGACTCAAAGTCATCACCTCTGGCATCTGTTCCGCCAATGGATTCATCGCGGCTTACATGCTGGAACGTGCGTGTATTGCGTCGGTACATCCAGAAATGGTCGCCCATGCGGAGGTATCCGTTACCCTTTTCGCTCTCAGGTCCTGTCATGACTATAAGAAAAGCGTTATCCTTGTCACGTCTGTTCCATAGCATGTCAAACACCTTAGTGCCCTGTTCGCTCTTCTGCTGCGTCATTTGAACCTTAGCGCTGGCATCATTTGTCATTTTGTAATTGTCTTCCATCTTTTTTAGAATGGAGTTTGCTGAAGGCACAGCGAACGTGCACGTAGCAAGTAACAGTGTTGTTGCAATTAGAATCTTTTTCATTTGTATTTACTCCTTAGAGGCCCCTTAGCGTAGTCGAAGGGGCCGGCTTAAGTTCTTTAAATTTATTCATAATGTCTAAGAGCTGCAGCAGCTGAAAGGTTGGCTGCCTTTTTTGCAGGAAAATAGGCTGTAAGAACTGCAATAATCTGTATGAGAACAAAGTTTCCAGCAATTGCAAGGGGTGAAGTGACAAAATTCAAGTGACCATTTTCGAGCAGCATAGAGAGCTGATTGTCCTGCATATTGAAAGTTATCAAAGTCAGAAGGTTCATCACAATTATTGCTGCTATAGTTCCTGCAGTGCATGAAAAAATGGCAAGAAAGAGCGTTTCAAGTATGAAGCTGTTTCGGACATCTTTCTTCTGCATGCCGATGGCTCTTACTGTACCTATCTCACGGGTTCTCTCTCTTATGGTCATTCGTAAAGTGTTAACTACGCCTATCAGAATGATCATGAAAAGGATGAGTACGCAAGCCAATGTTATAAGGTTAAGGGCATATTCAAGTTTTATTACAGCGCTTGCCACTTCGTACATGGAGGCAACGGCAACAACTATGGATCTGAGTTTCTTTTTTCCGATCTCCTTGAACTGCTTCTGATATTCATCAGATGTGCGTGTTCTTTCCATTAGAGTCCACTCTTTACCCAGGATTTTATAGCCTATAGCTTTATCCGTTGGAAGGAGAGTGCTATCTTTAATAGTTTTAGGCCAAGCTTGATAAAAGGAACGGAAAAACTCACGGTCGTTAACAAGGATTGTACGGTCATATTGCTGACCGGGAGCAGCAATGCCCCTGACAATAATCTTCATGGAACCAGATTTTACGCTATCCTTTGATAGGTATGTAAAGTTACAGGTGTCTCCAGGTTTGATTCCTATTTCATTTGCAAGTACACTGCCAACTACTGCTGTCTCTCTGCCGAAAGCTGAATCTGGATGCCCTGCACTCAATTTGAGTGAATCTCTTAAAACTGAACGGGATGCTGAGTCAGAGGTAAAAGCAAGAGCAAGTCCTTCAGCTGTTTTCCCGTTAAATGCAAGAGAACCGTAGGCAGATGCAAGTCCGGAGTTTAACCGTTTGTGTATAGCATCAGCTATTCTGACGGCATCTTTTTTAGGATCCTTCAGGTTGATGTACAAAGCGGCAATGTCATTAGGCCCATATCCTAGTGCTGGTTTAAGATACTTGGTTGACACAAAAAGAGGCGCTTCCATAAAGGAATTTGCCGGTTTGAAAATACCTGCTACCGTAAATCGGGCAGTCTGATTCGAACCGTTTATATCCTGATAACGGGCTCTAAGAATGTCACCAAGTTTTGCATTAATTGTTTTTGCTTTACCTTCAGCAATAATGCACGGATTTTCAATATCTGTTCTGCTTAAATCCTCAAATTTTCCTGCAACCATCTGGAAGTTGTCCATGGTTGCCTTTAATTCTTCCGGAGAAACCTTGGCTTCAAGATCCACGCCAACCAATATCAGGTTGTCAGATTTACCATTGCCTACAACTCTGGCGAATACACCAATAGCTTCCTGAACGCTTGTTGCTTCAGGTGCAGTTTCCTTGACAACCTGTTTGATTCGGGCTCCATCATGAAATACCGCGGTATACAAGTCACCGTTCTTTGAGAAATTAATACTGACATGGCCGGCAACAAAGACAACTATTCTATTGAAAAGGGTGTCTGATATGCCGTGTGCAAAAGAGTTGGCCATGACGAGAATCATCATACCAATAGCGATCGCAGTTCCAAGGAGTACATTCCTTCGCTTCTGTCTAATAAGATTTCTTAAGCTTATTCTTGCTATAACATTCATTTGTGTCGCTCCTCTTTCTTTAATCGCGCGATATTGCGTCTAGAGGTGTAATGCTTCTTGCTACACGCAATGGATATATCACTGCTATGAGTGTAACTAGAGTAAGTTGAATTAATGCCAGCACAAAGTCTGTTCCGGTGAGGAGAGGATGGAATGTATCTCCGCCGAAAAAGAGCTGGACCATATCATTGTCAGAGGTAAAGTTGAAGGCTGCGAGAATTTTGACTGTAATTGCACCAGCCACTATACCGGCACCTCCAAAAACGGCTGACAATGCCGCTGTTTCGGCAAAGAACATCTTTGAGATGAATCCTTTTCGGGCGCCGACAGCCCGCATCATGCCAATCTCTGTTGTACGTTCGAGAGCAGCCATAGAGAGTGTGTTGACAATAATGATAATTGCAACAACAAAAAGCATCATGACGAAGATAAAAAGAGCGCTTTTTATCAATGCTGCCATACTACCCATGACACCCATCGCCTTTTTCCAGGTAACGGCTCTTGCACTTAACCCCTTATCTTTCAGAATCTTATTGATCTCAGCGGTTTTTTTGTCAAGGTTAGAGTGGTCTTTAAGCATGACCAGAACCATATTGAAGGTACCATTATCCAAATCAGCGCTGCTGCTGAGAGTTCTCTGCTCTGTGTCAATCTTCAAATCTCCGGCAGAAAGGGAATTTGTTTCGGTTGAGCCGCTTTTGACAAACATATCTTCTGAAGCAAACATGTCATCAAGATTTTCGCTCTCAAGAACCGCTTTTTTATCATCTGCAACCTCAACAATATCCTGTGCAGAGAAATAACCAAGGCATTCGCGATAGGACTCAATGTCCATTATTATGAAATGGCCGAGTATGTGATTAAGGGCTTTATACTTGACAATACCGCGCACAGGAAGCTTTATGTCTGCTGTAGAGTTCTTGTCATTCATTCCCATGAAAATTGCGTAGTCTTCATATATCAGGGAATTGATGTTCTTTTTTGCATCTTCACTCAAATTTGCAGTATGAACAGAATCGCCCTCTGCTGTGAGCCATATCCCACTGAAACTGTTGAAGTCTTCACGCATTTTAGTTGGAACAAGGACAGCTCTGTCGTTTTCACGAATCTCTTTACCTTCCAGATACTTGAAATTGTCAGGAAAGAACTTATTGAACTCCTGCCAGTTTACTCCAAGTAAGAAGGCAAAGCCGGGGTTTCCCTCTTTGTCGTTGAGTGCCATAGCTGCGTTTTTGCCGACCGGCAACATTCCTGCTATTTCACTATTGTTTTCAAGTGCCGCCTTTATCTCTTTGTAATTGTTGAGTGGCTCAATGGATTTACCCATCATGCTTAAGAAAACGTTATCGCTTTCCTGCTTTTCAGGAATGATGACAATGTCACCTGTGAAGCTCTCAACAATAGTTTTCTCAAGTCCTCTGTCCATACCGCTTGTGACGCCGTTTCCGACAGTCATAAGCAGAGCTCCGACAAAGAGAATACCGCCGATTACAAGACTTTTTGCCTTGTGACGGAAGAGATTCCGCCAGGCAATTTTTATTATAAGTTTCATTTAAGTTATTCCTTCACAATAAGACCGTCACGGATTTTTACAACGTCACGAGTGTATTTCAGGACGTTTGGATCGTGAGATGAGAAGATGAATGTCGTCTTCTGTTTTTCATTCATGAGCTTCATAAGTTCAAGAATCTGAGCGCCTGTCACAGAGTCAAGGTTTGCGGTCGGTTCGTCGGCAAGAACAATGTCGGGGCTTGTTACTAAAGCACGCGCAATGGCAACGCGCTGGCGCTGTCCACCGGAAAGTTCGGCAGGGCGATGGTGCGAGTATTCTGTGAGTCCCACAGCTTCCATAAGCTCATCAGCCTTCTTGCGAACTTCAGCTGCACTGTATTTTTTCATGAGTAATAATGGGAACTCAACATTTTCCCGCGCATCAAGAACAGGAATAAGGTTGAAGGTCTGGAAGATAAAGCCGATTTT
>JAEUSG010000212.1 GCA_016788315.1 Fibrobacterota bacterium
AGGTGCGAATAAGCGAATGCCAGACCGTCTCCGCATTGATTCACTGCTCGCCAGAAAATTTCAAACCTATCTGAATACTGGCTATGCATTATGTGCTTCACGCATGGTTGCAAAAACGGTGACGAACTTTGATGGAAAACAAGTTTCAGGTCGGATTTTCGAACCAGGTGCATGGTCAGATTATAAAGACCACGCCTATGCCGGTTATTCTGGCGACTCCTATCCCGACACAAACATTAACAAACTTAAGGTTGCCGGTGTAGGATGGGATATCAGCCATGGCCGCCGGTTTGTCTCTGTTTTTAATTCACTCTATCGTGAACGAACTTTTTCAGGTCACTCTTTTCCCACAGATTCAGATATGCAGGGATTAGCAAATCAAGTTGTTTACGGCATCTCAAATAAAGATCGAAAATTTCCTCTCTTTACAAATTTCAGTGACAGCTCAAACGGCTGGTATAGGGTTGGTTATCATGGGGCAGGTTCGGGACACGCTCCGTACGGGCTGTGTAATTCAATCACATCAGGCGGTTATGGATTCTGGGCTGAATACAATAGTGATTTAGGATTGGTAATGGATACTTTATGGCATATTTGTCAGAGTGTGGTTGCAGGTGTCAAGACAGGGACTCTAGGTTCGCTTGTAGTCAATACAAAAATTAATACAATCGATGCTAGTTTCTACAAAGAGTATTATATGGGTTCAAGGTACTATTTTGAATATGTAAAGAGTCCTCCAAGTTTAAGTACATTGGATCTTGAATTGCTTCACTTCCTGCCAACGCTTGGTAAATGGAAAAATGATTATTCTTCTTCAGAATCCGATTGTATGTCATCAGACAAAGTAAATTGTCTTGAAATTTCTTCATCTAATCCATTTAATGCATCACTCAGATTGAAATTCAAAGTGTCAGGACAGAGCTTTGTATCCATGAAGATTTACACAGCATCAGGCAGACTTGTCCGTACGCTGGTTAATTCGAACAATGTCTATGACGGTGCCCATAACACAATCTGGGATGGATGTGACGACAGTGGTCAACAACTGCCGTCAGGTAGCTATCTCTGCCGTCTTTCAATCAATGGACAAAAGACAGCAAAAAGAGTTATCCTTATACGATAGGAGTGGAAAATATGTTAAGAAACTGTGTTTTGACTTTACTTATTGGCTTTATATACGAGAATGTTTCTGCCGCAACTCTGCTTTATAAGTCAAACTTTTCTCCAGCGCAAACAGCTCTAGCCGTACCGGAACTTTCTGGTGACAGCAAAGGCGCCTGGCAGCACTGGACAGGGTATAATATCGCTAATGCAAGACGTGAAGCAGTTCTTCCATTTAACTCATCGTACTCTATTTTTCAAATAATCGTCGGTCGGACCGTCTCTTCGTTAACAATAAACAATTACATTGAGAATTCCATTCAGCGGATTCCCGGTCCTCATGGTGACACGGTTTATGCTATACATCAAAATGTTAAACAGATATTTCCAGAAACTTATACGCAAGACGCCTGCATGTTAGTACGGGATCAACCCACTGTTGAAGTAGGAGATGTGTATTATTCATACTGGTTTAAGTTTCAGTCTGACCTTTTGTCAAAAATGGGAGACAGTGCTGGTTTTGATAATTGGCGGATGATGTCCGAGTGGAAAACCGGAGGGTCTACGGATTATCGTGTTGCAACTCTTATTGAAAAGAAAATCAAAACGCAAAGTCTCGCATGGGTTACTACCGGACAAGGGTGGGATACTAATGGTGCTGGACATGACTATTGGGAAGTGCGTAACACGGTCCAACCTGTTCCTGTGGGCGAGTGGTTCAAGTATGAAGTTTTCTTTCACAGGGGCACACAAGGAAAAACAGATGGGCAATATTGGGCCGCTGTGAATGGAAAGGTGATAGTAGACTATCAAGGTTCGCTTTTCCCTCCTGGCGTTGCTAATCCTGAGAAGATTGATCGAATATTTTTATGTAATAATTATAGCGGCGGTTGAACACCAGCCCAGCAGTGGATGACGGGTTTAGAGATTTGGAATGGATATCCTTGCGGCGAGAAAGTGTCTTGTTTTGATACTATGAAGACTATTCTTGAAAGAAAATCAATTAATGTGACATCTAATCCATCGGGGATAAGAGTTTCAATAAATCAGGGAAATTTGTTAGTACTTGGCGTGGAAAATAAACAATATAACCTTTTTGTTTACAACGTTTTAGGTAAGTGTGTCCTTAATGCTCAAAGTCAGGGAAATAAGCGACTAGAATTGAATTCGAACGTAAACTCAGGTATTTATATGGTCCAAATTGAAGTGTCTGGAATATCCTATTTTTATAAAATCACCATTTTGAGGTAAGTCTCTGTTCTACTGCTGAAGTCGAAATTAACGAGAATTATAGAGTGTGATATTGATCACATATTTATGTTAATCATTGATATATAATTAGTTATGGTGTTTTTTAGGTTGACAGGAGATTGTAATGATTATATAATAATTGTATTGGTATAATTATGCATAAAACAAAGCAAAAAGGAATTTTTCTCTCAGTTCCAGATCGGCTTAACCATACGGTAAGTCGTCTAATGATATTGCTTTGGCTTATACAGCTTGCTTTTCCGATTGGACTCGCAGGAAATCAGCTTCGCTTTAATAGCGAAACAGAATCGGTTCCAGAAAAAGAAAGCATCGTTTCTGCGTCGGTTATTTCGGAAGGTTGCGGTTTAGGTCTTCCTGTAATTACACTCGCTCTTGCGGCAGTGGCCCTTTTTGCACCGGAAAAAGCTTCGGCAACAAAGTTATGGGATATTGGCGGAACCAATGTTACAATTTCTGGGTTTTCTGCAAGAACTCCGATACTGAACTCCGCACAAAATCTCCATTACTATAAAGGACGTTTTTATCTTTTTTATAAGC
>JAEUSG010000219.1 GCA_016788315.1 Fibrobacterota bacterium
AGAATTGACATGATATATTGATGTAATCTGGCAATACAGAGATCAGAGAATACGGAAATCGAGACTATTTGGGAAAATTTCGTGAGCCTTGGATAATTTTGTGGTTTACATGTGTGTAAAAAAGAAAAATACTATGAGTAATCGTATCTATGATTTGACACCAACAAGACAAGCTATCTTGTTAAAGGGTATTCATGGTATCGGTAAGTCTGAAACAGTTTCATCTTATTGGTCAGAACGTGGGTATAGAGTTATTCCGTTCTTTCTAGGTCAAATGTCAGATGCGGGCGATGTGCTTGGTTTACCGAAAATATCAGTGGTTGACGGTGTGGAAGTTACAGAATTTAAACTTCCTATATGGTGGCCTCGTAATCCTGACGAGAAAGTTGTTTTGTTCCTTGACGAGTTGAACAGAGCAAAACCAGAGTTGATGCAGGTGATTATGGATTTGGTTCTTAATCGTAAACTCGCTGGCAAGTCTTTACCAAACGAGTGCAGAATCATTGCGGCCATAAATCCACCAGAGGATAGTGTCTATGATGTTGAGGATTTAAACCCTGCATTGCTTGACAGATTTAACATATATGATTTTCAACCTTCTTTCGATGAATGGATTGATTATGCAACTAAGAAAAAACTTAACAAATTAGTTATTGGTTTCTGCTCAAGAAATACACAGCACATTGACCCACCAAAAGGTGAAGCATTGAAGTCAAATACGATTTATCCTTCTCGCAGATCGTGGGAAAGGGTATCAGAAATACTTGACAATGTTTCTGATGTAAGAAACGATTATGAAGAGATTGCTAATATACTTATGGGTATTGTTGGTACATCGGCAACTTCTAAATTCCTTTCTTATATGAGAGAAAACGATAAGGGTATTCATGTTGGTACTCTCATTACAAAGTTTAAAGAGAGAAGAGAAGAGTTTGAATTGAAGCTGTCTAAAATGAACATACAAGATGTAATTTCTCTTAATCGTGAGATTATCTTTTGGTTCAATGATAATGCTGAGATTATAACAGGTAAAAATACTTCAGTCGCTTCCCAGTATGTAAACAACCTTGACATGTATCTTAATGCGATATCTGTTGAAGCAATGGCAGAGTTCTTCCAGTTGCTAAAAGCGGAGAATGCAACAAAGGCATGGCCAAAGTCTGTGTTCCAGTTGAACAGAGATATTGGTATGAAGATGGTTGATGTTATTCGTGGTGAAAAAGCTAAAAAATAATTTAAAGGAGTTTCTAAAATGAAAAAGCTAATCGTTCTTATTATGTTTCTATTCGCAACAAATCTATATTCGACTTGTTGCATAAAACCAATTTATGATTCGTTGTATTATAATCCTTCTACAATCCGATACGTTGGTACTGTTGCTGTATTCAATTATTCGAGAATGATTGTTACATCGGATTATGATTCGCCAAAAGTAGAATTGGTTGGTGGTGCATCGATATATTATACAAATCCATGTGATAGTTTTCTGCTCTTTATGGAGGGCAGGGGACGTTCTGCATCTAAAGATAGTCTTTACGAATCTATTCTGATATATGGTTATACATTTGAAACAGGTTTCATACTAAAAAAACAATATTCGTTTTATAACAAAACTGATAGAAATGGTTATAGTGTTATAGATTATGATACAGTTTTAAATTACTGTAAACCAGTTACAGCTATTAAAAATGTTATTGCTGAAAACGAAACAATTCTTAATATTAAAGTATATGATATAAGAGGAAAATTAGTAACTACTCGTAACTATAATAAATTCAATGACTTACATGGGTTCTATGTTTTTCAGTATATAACAGATAAAAGAACATACTCGCAGAAAAAATATTTTATAAAATAAGTTGCATTGGTTCTTTGCAATAATTTATGTTTTATATACATATTTAAAGAAAGGTATATATGGCAAACGATATTCGTATACCTTCGCGAAACCCTTAATTAGCGGGTATTTTGGTGGAAAAGAGAATATTATATTATGATTGACATATTAAGTCTTGTCTTTATGCCAACGCCGCGCTTGATTGCAGCCGTTTACGGCTGTCAATTACAGCGCGTTTCACAAGAGTTTTTACGGACTATTGTTGGCTTGCAGGCGGCTGAAAGCCGACAGTCAAGAGTGTCTTTTCCCTCTTGTCGTAGCCTTGAG
>JAEUSG010000266.1 GCA_016788315.1 Fibrobacterota bacterium
ATTTCCATTAAATGGATAATACGCAATTAGCCCAGTCGGTGTAACTTGAGAATCTGGCGTTGTAAATCCCCAAACAGGACTTACAGAGGAATCATTATCAGCATCATAAGCCCTTACTTGCCAATAATACTTTTTGGAATATGCAAGGCCAGCAGACACGACTTTTTGAGTGTCAGTTGTTGAAAGCGTTTCTACTCTTACAGGAACAGCAATTGTGTCTAGCAAAATTTTGAAGCGAGTCCAAGAGCCCCTATTCCATGACAACGTTGTACTTTTGGCTGCAAGAGTCACATTATTTGCAGGTGCAATAAGATTTACAGGTGGTACAGCAGCAGTTGAGAAAGAACGAACCACGCTTGTGTTTGAATCGTTTGCGGAAGTGTATGCAGTTACACTCCAATAATAAACCTTATCGAAATTAAGCCCACTATTTACAACTAGACTGCTATCTGTAGTATTTGCAATTTTCACATTTACTGGTGGATTTACTGTATCAAGTTTGATAGAATAATGATGGTTGAAATAACTGTTTTTGTTCCAAACTAGATTCGCATTCTTTCCAGAAAGTGTTGAAGCATCTGAAGGAGATACTAAGACGATGGCAGGTTTTGCAGATACGCTAAAATTCCATACAGGACTTTCAGCTGGTACGTTTGAAGCATTATAGCTTACAACACGCCAATAATAACTTTTACTAAAATTGACAAACGAATTAACTGTATAACTCGTGTCGGTTGTCGATGCTTGTGCAACACGAACCGGAGGATTTACAGTATCCAAAAGTATCTGATATCGACTTGTATAAAATCCTGGAATCCAGTTAAGCGTGAATAGAGGTGTATTCAAGACAGAATTATTTGAAGGCGCTTGCAGAATAGCTTCATTTGCTTTAACAGTAATTTGAATAGAAGTACTGTCAATGTTGCCATCTGCATCTAACACTTTAACTTTAATAACTTTTATTCCGGCAGAAGAAAAGCGTGTACCACGTACTGAATCAGAGGTTGCAACACCGTATCCTGCAGAATCAATAGACCAAAAAAGTGTGACAACACCATCATCTTTTGCGCTTGCAGTGACAGTTAATGTGTCGTTCACTCCAAGAGTAGAAATGGATGATTTAAGTGAAACGGTTGGCGCTCTACGCTCTACAGTTACATTAAAAGTATCTATATTTGAAAAATTACTATCGTCATCAATTGCTACACAAAACACTTTGTGAGTACCTGGAAGAGCAAATGCTGTTTTGAAAGTGCTATCGTTAGTTACCTTCGAGTACCTCAGAGAGTCTATCGACCAGAAATATTTAGTACTATAGATCGACGTATCTTTAGCTGTCGCTCTAACTACAAAACTGTCATTCATGCCAACTGTTGTATCTATTGAGATTATTGACACTTTAGGTGGATACAAGTTTACAGTTACAGACATAGTATCTGAAGCCATTAAACCATCATTGTCAACAACTGTCACTATTACTTGATATATTCCTATCTCTTTAAATGAAGTTTTCAGAGAGCATAATGTTGTAGTATCAATTTGCGAACGAGATTTCCAAAAGCATTTTACTATTCTTCCATTGCTATCAAGAGCGTTTCCATGAAGTTTTACAGTATCCTTTATACCAACAGTCGTATCGCGCATGAGCTCAATCGTGGGTAGCGAATAATTTGTACCAGATATGTCTAGGGGGTTAACACGATTGATCTTTTCAGGGTCTTTTGAACAATACAAGAAAAGAATTGTTATAAATGCAAATGCTATCAATAAGGTTTTCTTCATTATCATACTCCAGTTACTTAGAAGACAAAAGTCAATACAAACCCAGACAAACAAAGACCGGTTACACCGAAAGAGATATTGCGAATAGTTTTAGATTTATCAAAATCATCTACAGAGGATTCATAATCCGCCCAAGCAGCATCAATATCTGCCTGGTTAGTAGCTGATAAGTATTTCTTTTCATCTGCTACCATTTTATCGGAATATTCATTTGATTTTGAGACTAAGTATGCAGATGCACCAGATGCCGCAATGGAGAGGATACCCATCACTACTTTTCTGCGGAACTTATTTTTTTTTGATTTTGTGATATTTACTGCTTGCATGGAATCTAACCATGATTTCGAATGAACCATTTTTACTAGGACTTCGCTATTTTTTCCAGCAGTTACATTTATTTGAGATTTAACTGTATCGTAGCCATATAGATCAAGCAAAAGATCATATTTTCCAGGCTTTACTAATGAAAGTTTGGTAGGCGAAATACCCCAATCATCACCGTTTGAAGTGACATGTGCAAACTGTGGTTCTGTATTTATGGTAACTGTTCCGTAGAATTTACTTTCATAAATATTTTTGAGTTTATTGATGATGTTGGGTGTTGCAACAGTTAGTACATCTTCAATCGCGCAGCGACAATCTTCTGTAACGGTATATAGAACTTCACCTGAGCGGACATCAACCATTCGCAAAGAGATAGTAAAAATATTGCCAATTTTTCCTATTGTGCCAACCAGCATATTTTCAACGCCAAGTAATTGTCCCATTTGAACTAGACAATCGTTATCCGAGCAAGCACCACTGCTTTGGAACCCCTGTTCGCGTAAAATCACCTGCATCTGAGAACGTTCCATGACTCTAAAGTGTTTAAGAGAAGTGAGTTCTGCTCTGATTCTTTCTGTAATGACCATGGATGTTGCCGAGTCGACTCCCTGACCGGAAAGATCGTTAACTGCTATGACGGTTTTATCAGCAAAGCATTGTGCAACAATAAACAACATTATAATCACATATATTTTTATCATTTCTAGCTCCTATAATCTGCAATATTTAAGTATGGAAAATAAGCGTTTTTATGGTATTTAAGCAATTAAATTGTCGAATTGAGAACTGTTTGAATGTGTGACAGAAAATGAGTTTGTTTGCTTAAATGTGTGTTTAAGCAAACAAATCCCCTCCCCCTCTAAGACCACGTTAGCAATCAAAACTAACACGTATTATATTATTGATTTTACTGCCAACCTTACATATCTTAGGACGCATGGATAACGACATAGTTTTAATAGGATTTCAAAACCCTAGAAATTGTTCCCCTGTTTATTTCTCAAACCAGTTATGGAAAGTTAAACCGGGCACAACTATCGAAATACCTCTAGCTCTTGCCACCGGCGAATCTTCAACAGTCTTTAGAAATGAACTAATTAAATTGTTCGCAATAAAATCTATAGAAATAGTTCCGACAGACGAAAAGTCCAAAACAATGAACACCTCTGTCAGAATCTCCCTAACAGAAAAACCGTCTAATAACCTTCCTTATCAGATTAACTTCAAATACATACAGGACAACGCAAAAGAGTACATAGAACACACAGGCCTCATCGATCCAACGCTCCTCACAGAGTCATTACTGCCACAATACTTCACTCCTGAACGGCTGAATGCAATAGACAGGCTTAAATCCACAGGGACGGTTGTTCCATTAGATACCCTTTTTAATATTTCATTCGGGCAAAACTTAGCGACTTCCAACTCAAGAGTCAAAGAGGCGCCAACGGTAAGAGGTCGCTACATTTTATCGGGACACATCAGTAAAGAAAGGTTCATAGATGATAGTTTCTCTGATAACCTTTCTGAAATTCCATTCATACGCTCACAGCAAAGCATAAAGACTAATGACATCATAATTTCTGCATTTGGAGGTACTTCTCCTTCTACATCTTTTGCTATGGTCATAGCACCAGAACCGCTAAACACATATCACACCCATGCAACAATAAAACTGTCTCCTCTTAGTGGTGTGGATCCAAAATTCTCTTCTCTTTTTTTTGCACTCTGGTCTACAGAATCATACAGAAACCTATACTGTTTTACACCAAATGTTATCAAATCTCTTCAGATATCACAACTTGGCAAACTACCGATTCCAACAAATCCAGAACTCCTAGATAGAGCCGCCGAACTAGTCGGAAGACTAAAACAGGCAGACGCCGAAACAAAGCAAGTTTACAACAAGTTTGACTCCCTTACCTCTGGCATCTAAATTTTAATATTTATTTGTCTTGGTACAGAAAAGTCACTAAAATACGGCTCATTGTACACATTTACGGACCTATTAAAAGGATGATTCACCGTATCGACAAATAGAATAACGTTTTATGACCGTTGTTTTATTTACATAAAGCCAAGTATTATTGCGTGGCTAATTATTGAAAAGCAATACCAACAAAGAGAATACTTTTACAGCAATACTTCGAATTTGATTATAGTTTTTTTTTGAAAACTGATTCAATACATCATCATACATATCATTTACTTAATAATTGTATAGGTACCATAACGTATAATCTGTTCGGTTTGTTTATAGTTTTGGAGTTGTTCAGTACAGCTTTCTTTGTAATATTTATCTAATAACCTCCAGAACACTAACTAGAAGTCCCTTGTACATGTAAAAGGGACACCTCTTGTATCATATTCTCTATCCTCCCAATTATTTAGTCGACTATAGAAGGATCTCGGTATACTTGTTTAAAAGTCTCAAAATCACTCGCCATATCCATATATTGCTTTTCTAATTCCTTCAATTCGCACTTAACCGTATTGGTTAAGGCGTATCCTGCAGGGCTTAAAGTGATTATGTTAGCGGCTAGCAACTTATTCCTTGCTGCAGGTCGAAGGCCACTTACAACGCCTTTTGAGACCAGTTGCTTGATGGCTTTACGAAATAGAGCTCCGGAAGAGGCTCTTCCAAGCCCATTATAT
>JAEUSG010000279.1 GCA_016788315.1 Fibrobacterota bacterium
GCTACCTTAAGAGAGTCATAGTTACTCCCGCCGTTTACCCGCGCTTGTTTGAATTTCTTCACTTTGACATTCAGAGCACTGGGCAGAAATCACATTGTGTTAATAGCAAATTAAGCCTATCACAATGCTTTGTTTTAATTAAACAGTCGGATTCCCCTACTCAGTAACAGTTCTAAATTAGCTGTTAATTGTATCAAGAAATAAACCGAGATTTATCATACACCATCCACCCTTATTCCACCCATCCACAATAACCCCACCGAAGCTAGATTATCGTAAATAAGATTCCTAAGAGATTCCAACATATGACCCTGATACCCAGCCTTTAGAGCCAATTTTTATCCCTAAGTTACAAATTTAATTTGCCGACTTCCCTTACCAACGTTATTCTGTCAACTAGAGGCTTCTAACCTTGGAGACCTGCTGCGGTGATGAGTACGAACGGATAAGATGGATATTTTTTCCCTCAGATTTTTATGAACCATTGTGAAAAAGCCAAATAAATCAAAAAATGATTTACTCTACCAAACTTTAATCCTTATCTCTGAATGATTCAATTCCAAGGATTTTAACATTGCACAGTAAACTGTACAACAGTTTGTAAAACAGAGAAGAGAACTCTTCTTGACTTTCACAATGGCGTCTCTGAGATCATTTGAGTTACCTCATTAAATCCCCTTAACCCGGTGTAGGAATATTAACCTACTTCCCTTTCACGGAATCACTAATTACTTAGTGTTTTAAGGAATTAACCCTCCGTTCAGGATCGACTAACTCATGGCTAATTGATATTGCCATGAAACCCTTCTCCACTTCAGTCTTCAATGTTCTCTATTGAATATTTGCTACTACCACCAAGATCTGCACTAAAGAAAGATTCACTATATCTCACAATAAAGCTTCTAATCAATCTTTACGCCCTCCTACTCCATAAAAACTGCACAAATTTTTTATGGGTTAAGTATAAGTGTATCGCTTAAGCGCCATCCATTTTCAGGGCTAATTCATTCGGTAGGTGAGTTGTTACACACTCCTTAGCGGATTCCGACTTCCATGGCCACCGTCCTACTGTCGATATGAATTAACACCTTTTATGGTGTCTGATGAGCGAAATCTTTGGCACTTTATCTCAACGTCTGGTTCATCCCACATCGCCAGTTCTGCTTACCAAAAATGGCCCACTAAGAACTCTTTATTCAATTATTCAATTCACTAAAGTAAATGAATAATCTTACCTATTTAAAGTTTGAGAATAAGCCGAGGATGTTTCATCCCCAAAACTTCTAATCATTCGCTTTACCTGATAAAACTAATCAGAAATGAGTTCCAGCTATCCTGGGGGAAACTTCGGAGGGAACCAGCTACTAGATGGTTCGATTAGTCTTTCGCCCCTATACTCAGGTATGAAGATCGATTTGCACGTCAGAACCCCTTCGAACCTCCATCAGAGTTTCCTCTGACTTCGTCCTTCCCAAGTATAGTTCACCATCTTTCGGGTCGTAACATAAATGCTATTTTTCAATCCCTTCAATTACTATCCAGGTTGAACGATTTTGCAAGGTTACCCTATCAAACCATCATGCTTTCACTTTGCCTTGGAGTTTAAAAACTCTTAGACTCGCACATATGTTACACTCCTTGGTCCGTGTTTCAAGACGGGTCGCTTTAACTCTTATCCAACTTCATCCTTTTTGCTAGTAAAATTCTATCCCAAATCACCAAAGAACACTAATTATTAGTCTTCCAAAATAATCTAAAATAAATCTTACATCACAGCCATGTGGCAAGGATTATTATATATCTTCATGAGATTATTTACCTCAAGCTTCATAGTCTAACCCGAAGGTTAAAATACTACCGCATTAAAGTATGTTTCATCCCATAAAAATAAACGTTGGTTTGTCCAGCCAAAGTGCACTGCTTTCATCTTTTGGAATCTAACAGCTGATTTAACTAAGATCATTCCAAGGGTTAAAACGTTTCCCTGTTAACAATTTCAAGTACTTTTAACTCTCTGTTCAGAGTTCTTTTCACCTTTCCCTCACGGTACTTGTATGCTATCGGTCTCTTGCGGATATTTAGCTTTAGATGAGATTTATCACCCAATTAAGGTTGCATTCCCAAACAACCCGACTCTCGAAATTATAAACATATGTTAATATAATTAATGGCTTCAAACAGGATTATCACCTTCTTTGATACCTCGTTCCAGGAGATTTTAACCATAATTATACCAACGAATATAATTTCATAAACTACAATTCGCTACCCAAAGGGCAGAGATTTTAAATTTGAGC
>JAEUSG010000627.1 GCA_016788315.1 Fibrobacterota bacterium
CCGTAAAATCTCCCGCATTCTGGCTATCGGTAATCGTAATGCTTACCGGAGCTACACTGATAATTGTTTTCAATCCTGCAAATCAATTTGACCTTAATAAGGGAGCGTTTTTACTCTTCATATGCCAGATTTTCTGGGCATGCTATATACTCGTAGTTAAAAAGATTCTCAAATTCAGAAATCCTGTAATCTCAATGGCATACATTTCAACTGCCATTGCGCTGTTTCATCTAGTACCAGCAATTGTAACAGGACAGGCAGCGGTTTATGGTACCCTTCCTGCTAAAACTTTGATCATCGTAATATTGTCTGGAGTGTTTTCAATTGCCGCATCGCATACCCTGTTTTATAATGCTGTAAACAAGATAGGGGTTGTAATAGCAAATAATGGTCTTTTAATTCAACCGCTTATTGTTTGTTTGCTATCTTATCTATTATTCGGCGAAAAGCTCACTCCACCTCAAATGGGCGGGGGAGTGCTGCTTATTCTAGGTGCGTGGCTTACATATAGAGCCAAACCTGCCGTCGCTAAAGTAGAGTAGAAAAGTGTTTTGCTTATTGCAATTAACGGCTGAACTTTAGTATTTATAACACCATTGCCCAGGTGGTGAAATTGGCAGACACGCTAGTTTCAGGTACTAGTGCTCGAAAGGGCTTGGGGGTTCAAGTCCCCCCTTGGGCATTTTTAAGAAATTCAAGGCCTTGCAGAGAAATCTGTGAGGTTTTTTTTGTTAGCATAATTCACTTCTATCGCCAGAGATACTAGGACATCTGCTTCCGTTGTGTCCGGCAGGTTCAACTACGCCCATCTCCCGCAAAAATAAATTTGACTTATCAATAAGATTAAGATAATTTAACTGTGGGATATCCCACTAAAACTATAAAGAGGGTTGCTATGAAAAATGCAGTCGTGCAAGAGTATGATGTTTCTCTGGATAATAAAAAAAGATGTGTAATAAGAGGTATTCCAACCATTTCTAGGTATCATGTACAGGTATGGAAAACTGGAAAGATTGTTATGGAACCAAGGATTTTAGCATCGGTTGAGGATTTATCTGAACGTGCTCAAAATCGTTTGTTAGAATCTATAAAGAATTTTAAGGCTGGCAAAGTAGGTGGAACTTTTAATCCAAAAGAATTTCCTGATATTTAGTAAAGTAAAATATGCATTATAAAATTCGATTTGGTGTACCTGAAATGCAGGAAGAATGGAACCTTTTGAGCGAACGCTACAAACAGGAAGCGCTAACAAATCCTGAAAAGGAATACTTCAAAAAGTTAGTCAAAGCACTTAAGCATCTTGGTGCTAATCCAAAACACCCTGGACTTAACTCCCACGAAATAGTCGATTTAAGCTCATCTGCTGGTGTCAAGGTTTTCGAATCATATATAGAAAATGATTGTCCTAGGGCAAGACGCATCTTTTGGGCATATGGCCCTGATAGGACAGAAATAACGGTTTTAGGGTCGGATAGCCACTTGAACAAAAACAAGGGACATCTTAGAGTCCGACTTTCAAAATTTCCAAGACCATGACATATTCATCTATCTGTTAGTAAAGGGCATCTCGGAATGTCGTCCTTTGGGCGGTATTGAAGATGAATCTAAAACTAATCTACTTGATCACCACTGGGTATTTTTAAGAAATTCAAGGCCTTGCAGAGAAATCTGTGAGGCCTTTTTTTTAGCATAATATGGAGATGGAAGCCGTTACTTGAAAAATATAGCGCACTCAATTGCACAACGACTACTGAATCTATGTAGAGAGCCTGGCGAAGCTCGTTCTCTGTTGCTAATGCTTTCCCGGCAGACCTTTTGATGAGGATGGAAAAAGTATAAAAATATCCGGCGATCCTGATTCAGTAATTTATTTGAGGAACTACTCCAAAACCTCTTGTTATAAAATGTTCGTCGAAAGTGAAGGCTCTTTGAATGTTGAAATGTTTCATTATTTCAAAGGAGACACAATCTGTCATTGAGTAGTCTTGATCGTTGTATTTTTTATAAAGCATATATGCATCGTGCTCTATGTTTGGCGAAGCATGAATAATTTCAACATTTGGATCGGTGATAATTGTGGAAAGAAAATTAATGGCTTCTCGTCTGTTTACTTTTCGCTCAAGCAACATTGTTGTTTCGTGGACAACGAGATTGGATGTGAAGAAACGGGCTTTTCCTTTTACAAGTTTCTGTTGTTCAGTAGTCGCCTTTTTATGTGCCTGATCGTTTTTTACTAGGCCGGCGAACCAAGCGGAAGTATCAACGAATACAGATTTATTCATAAAGATATTTATCGTGATTCACAGAGGCATCCGTCACTTTTGCCACAGTTTTTCCGAAAAGGTCGAATACGGATTTTCGTTTCAATGTAGAACGTCGAACAACGGGCTTTTGAGCTTCTTTCGTTCGGATGAACTCCGCAAAATGGTAAATCTCTTCCTGTTCGTCAACGGGAAGAGTCTGAACTGTTTCAGCGATGAGCTTTGAGAAATTTGGAGTCATAGCCTTTACTCTTTCTTATTTACTACCAAGTGTCTCAATAAGTATAATGTTTTTAAGGGTTCTTGTCCAAGATAATTAAGAAGTTAGTATATGTCTTTGTTATCATCAAGGCAAACGTACTTTAGACTAGTGCAGTTATCAATAGTGAATTAGAACTTATATATGAAATTAGAGCGATTGAGATACAAATATTAGGTAACTAAAGTTAACAGAAAGTTACAAGGTTGAAAAAATGAAAATTATTTGTTTTCTATTGTGTTTGATGTTGTATGCAAAAGAACCAACAACTATTGAGAATAAATGCTATAATAAAGTTAAAATGCCTTCGTTTACAAAGCCAGAAGATTACATTATTGAAAAGTTGTGGTGTGATATCGGCACAAGAGTTAAGGATCCGCAATACTATTATGTCTATCAAGTGATACAAAGAAAAGGTGACACTATCGGAGTAATTTTATCCCCTTTAGAACGGATGTTGGATGGTTGTACGGATGGCAATTCGCCAAGAGGGTCGTTTCTGTATCGCTCTATTGGTCTTCTTTATAATAAAAAATTTGAATTTATGGTACAATATACTCTTCAATGAAGCAGTGGGATTAAATCGTGATAATATTCTTTTTGCTGCATTATGGCCCGTTAAATATTAGTAATACTTACCAGTAAAAAATTATACTCTCATAGAGTACTGAATTGATGAATAGTAAACAAAATGGGCTAAATGAAGCAACTGCTTTTAATCTTAATCCTTACTTCCATCATACTGGCAGATTCGCTTTCCATTCTTAATTACGGTGCGGTACCGAATGATTCAATAGATGATACTCCTGCCATAAAATCTGCTATTACAGCTGCTGTAGGTGTGAAAAAGGATGTTTTTATCCCCGCAGGTCGGTTTTTTCATAAAAAATTCAGAATAGAAGGCGTCACAGTCAGAGGACTTGGAGATCTATCAATTCTTCATGCACCAAAT
>JAEUSG010000334.1 GCA_016788315.1 Fibrobacterota bacterium
CAGCTTCTTCGGGAATAGCAGTCATGGCGCTCAAAAAAGCTGAAAAAAGTGATAAGTATGTAATTCGTGTTCGGGAATTAGAGGGAAAAATTGGTAATAGTGCTGAATTGGTATTTTCTGCTCCTGTTACTTTTGCAGAGGAAATTAATGGTTACGAAGATGCAAAAGGTTCAGCATCAATATCAGGAAACAGAATAAGATTCAACATTAATGCATATTCTCCAAAAACATTTGCAATCAGACTGGGAGCCAACAAACCGCAACTTCCTTTACGCTCTGATATTGTTTCTTTCTGGGTTCCACCATTTGATACAATGGTGAAAGATACTCCAATTATGCAGCTGCGAAACTCAGGTTCTAACCCTCCAACTACTTTAAGACCTTCATCGGAAGCAACTTGGCTAATATTGTCTGTTTCAGGAAGTGGCTGGAATCAATCAATCAGCCATCAAGTTATCTCTTCTAAAATGAGTGCATCTGTTTGTACCGCAACAGTTCTGGTTCAATCAGATAATTTTTCCGATGGTTATTACACTGTGATAGCAAAAAAAGGATCTTCTGTTCCTGTATCTCTTAGATTCGTACCAGACTGGGCTGTTGTTTTACCGAACAAACAGATTAAACTCCATGTTGAAACGTATGATAAAAATGGAGAAGTAATTGATTGGCCCGTTATCTGGAGCTGTGACACTAAAGGGAGCGTTGATACTAACGGTAAATATTATTCAGCCTCAGACACAGGATGGGGAGTTGTTACAGCTGCTGCTAAAGGAATTACTAATATTACTGCACAAAGTCAAATATTTATTGATTCACTTATGCCTGGGCTTAAATATGATTTTTACAGAAATTATTCTTCGAAAACTGTTGATTCCATTGAATACAAATCAGTTGATTCTACAAAAACAACATACGGATTTTTCTTTAGTTATGGTAATCTTGACTCTTTTGCTATAAGATACACAGGCGTGATTTTTGTTGAAAAGGGCGGGGACTATACATTTTACGTTAAAGCAGACAACGGCGCTGTGCTGTATATTGACGGTAAGAAAATTGTTGATCGTGATGGTGTTGGTAATTTCTGGACAGAAAAAAGCGGTTTGGTAAATTTGACTCGCGGATTGCACACGATAAAGGTACTTTACCTGAAGAATACCTATTATTATGCGGGTGAATTAAGTGTAGCGTGGAGTTCCGTTCCTCTTTCCATTCCCAAGCAAACAATACCCGGTAACATTTTTTATCATAGAAAGTATTCCGGAGAATATGTGTCTGCGGATGAACAAGAAATCAAGCATCTTGTACCCAAATCTTATGCTCTTTTTCCTGTGATGCCTAATCCGATGAAAATTAATTCAACTATAATTTTTGATGTTCCCTCTGTCAATAATGCTGACAAGAAAGCGCATGTTGCTATTAGGTTGTATGATATTAGAGGAAGGCTTGTAAGAAATATTCTTAATGAAAAAGTGCAGGGTGGTCGTCATATTATTAATTTCAACGGTTCATCGGATGAAGGCCGGAAACTTGTATCTGGCATTTATTTCGTAAAAATGAATACACAGACAATGACTATGTATAGAAAAATGGTCATTGCTAAATAATAACTGAATTCTTGAAAGAGCATTTAATGGATGCATTCGAGGGATAGAAACGGACGTCACTCATAGAATATGCGCAGGACGACGGTTTTGGAAAATTGATTTGACAATTACAGGTAGAGTTGTCCGGAATCTATATTTTCATGCAACCATACAGACCCATTTTGTGTTTGTTGGACAGCTCGTTTTGTGCGTCTCATCCAGAGGAGGTAAAAATGGAAAAACTGAATACAGACTATCTTAACTCTATTAAATTGAAAGTCGAATCCAAGATCCTTCCTGCCATGGAAAATATTTACGGCTCGGGCAGTAGCACCATTCCTGACACGTTCTATCCGCACCTCAAATACTTCGAGCGTATTGTCTCATACTACGATTATTGTGCATGTGGCATTTCTGTGCTAGCTCCACTCTCGGTCAGGGGTAATAAAAGGGCCGATAGGATAATTGGTTATCTGCTCAAGAACATGGAGCATTATCGAACTCGTATTTACGGCCATGCCATGCAGGATGCGGCCGGTCCGTGGACGGTTCCATTGCGCCGTCTCTTGTTTCATGCATCGCTGGCTTACGAAGTCCTGGGAGCAAGTCTGAAACCGTCCGATCGTAATGGATTTAAAAAACTGTTGGAACAGCAGACTCGAGTTGCATTGGAACATAATAATCATTTTCATCCGGGTGAAAAGAGGCTATACCTAGGGTTTATGAATAACCATACGGCTATTTTTATGCAGGGTGTCTTTCATGTGGGCCGTCTGCTTGGAAATAAACAATGGATGATGTCGGCTAAAGAGGCAGCAGGTCGGCTTTTCCGCTCGGGGCACAGTGACGGCTATTGGGAAGAAAACACCAATACTCGTCGTGAAGGCGGGCCGTCAATGATTTATACACCTCTTACGGCAGGTTGCCTATACGATATCCTTGATGGGTTTAACAAAAAGCAGCCTGCATTTTTAAGTGCCGGGAAATTGTATAGAGGTTTTCTGAATTATGACGGACGTGCTATACCTTTGGCTGACGAGAGAACCAATTGCCATTCCAAAATTTCTATGTACGGTCTTGCGCTTCACTCTTTAACAGCTGAGGGTCGCGGGTATATCCGTCATGTCATTGACAATATGGATTGGAATGACCTTTCACCAGAAAATTTGGCTGTGCTATATTACGAACTCAGTCAGATGCATACAGGTGCATGCAAAACACCTGAATACCGCAAACCGGGGATTTTCCGAATATCCTTGCCGTTGGGTGTGCTTAGGTACAACGGCTGGACAGCCGGACTTTCGGCACTGCGCGCTCTTAACCGAGTCCGCAGCCCGGGCAGCGATTATGCTCTGGACCATCAGAATATGGCATATCTCTCGCATGACAAGGGCGGTATTATCTTGACCGGCTATAAATCCAAGCACGATCCTGAATATTCGACCTTCAGTCGAGGAGTGGATGCGTATCCCATCGATACGGGCGTGTTAAAAATGGGTAAAAACTGGGCTTCCGTCCAGTTGCATTACGCCACCTTTGATGCAACTCTCAGATGGGATCTTGGGAAAACAGCGCGCTTGACCCTTGAGACCAATGACAGTCGCGAAATCATCACCACATTGCCAATAAATGGTGTTGTTAGCTTTAAGTCAAGTATTCCGGCCAGCCGTGTCAAACTAAAGGGGTTTTCTCCCTATTCAGCGGGAAATGCGGAAAAACCCGAGACAGCTTTGCGTTTTGCCTGGAGGAAACGACTGGTTGTAGAATTCAAGGGCCCAGATAAAAGGAGACCGCTTACAACGGTTCCATAATCTCAAATAACTTAATTGTACCTGT
>JAEUSG010000336.1 GCA_016788315.1 Fibrobacterota bacterium
CAGCCATCATGGATAATATCAGATATCTGAATGGAAACTTATTTGCAAACTCACTTTTCTTAATCGAGGCTTCTCTTAACGATTGCAACGTAGACTCAACCATATATTCTCCTATGTTAATGTGAAATATCGATAATTTAACTTCCCCGTGCTATTCATAACTTGATACAGATCAATATTTTTGAAAATTAATTAAACAATAATTTGGTTTCCTATCGAATTTATAGTATATTATCCCTATCGATTTAATAAGGTATAAAAATGAAAGAACTTGAAAATCACATTTTGGAGTATCGGTCAGGCTTAATTGCGAGAGATTCTTTTAAGCACCATCATGTAAAATGGGGAGTATACGAACAGCGTAAAGATGGCCTTTATATGGTTAGATCTAGAATGCCGGGCGGAAAAATAACAGTAAACCAATTGAGAGAAGTTGCAAATTTAGCCAAAATTTATGGTTCCGGTCGGTTACATATCTCTACCAGACAGGAATTTCAGCTGCATGAAATACCTTTGGCTAATCTCTTAACGGTTATCGCTAAGCTTAATTCAATAGGACTCTCTTCGTTTGCAGGCGGTGGAAATACTGTAAGAAACATAGTTGTATCTGAATGGTCGGGTATAAAAATTGGGGTACCTGAACTTTCAATTTTTGCAGAAAGTCTCACAAAACTCTTTTTAGACGATGAAGACTCAATAAAACTTCCTAGAAAATTTAAAATTGGCTTCTTTTATCATGATGAAGTTGATAATGGCCGTTTCCAGGACTTAGGGTTTGTACTTAACGAAGGAGGCGACAGTTTCAAAGTATATGCAGGAGGTGGATTTGGCCGAAACCCATCTTCAGGAATACTGCTCGAAGAGAAAATATCATTTAATCAAGTCTATGAAACAGCCAAATCTGTAAGAACTCTCTTTTATAAACATGGAAACAGAGAAAATAGAAATGAAGCCAGGCTCAGATACGTGCTATTTAAACATGGAGAAGAAAGATTCAGAGCTTTATATAATGAAATCTTGGCTAACGTTAAAAAATCTGAAAATCCAAAACTGGATTATTCATTAAAATTTAACAATAGTAACAATGTGTCAATATTGATACCAATTATTTGCGGAGATATTTCTTCTGGCCGTGTCTTAGAACTTGCCGGATTGTTAGATGGATTAGGCGATGATGTTGTCAGGTTGACACAGGACCAGAATATTCGTTTAAGAGACATCCCAACTAAATACCAAGAAGAGTTAACAGGAAAAATATCAAATTTATTTGCTCCTGTGCTAAAATATGCAGTCTCCTGTTCAGGGGTAGAAACATGTAGACTGGGAATCACAGACTCCAGGAATCTTTTAAGAATAATTAACAGTGTTTTAAGTGAGAAACATTTAAATAGTGATATAAAAATAAGGATATCAGGATGCTCAAACAGTTGTGGAAATCACTTAAATGCAGATATTGGTTTGGCCGGGAAAAAGGGGAGATATGCTGTCTATGTTCGCTCTCAACCAGATTCAGGGTTAGTACCGATAGGCCAATTATTGGGAGAGATTAAAGAAGAAGATGTTCCTGAATTTATTAAACAAAGTATTGAAATTTTTGAAGAAATCAAAAACAAGAGGAATGAATGGAAAAGCCATATAGAAGCATTGTTAAAGCGTTTTCATGGAGAGTAACCGGTACAAT
>JAEUSG010000643.1 GCA_016788315.1 Fibrobacterota bacterium
ACCTCAAGTGTTGCCGATTTTCATCTATCAGGGGTTCATTATTTTTCAGACGATCCAGTTAAACGTTACAGTCTGATGGTGATCCAGTCTCGCTCAGAAATGATGAATACTGCACGGGGGGACTTTGGTTTCATGGCAGAAGAGGGTTCTATTAGTAATGCTGTTAAGACAGATTCAACACTTGAAAATAACGGCAGAACTTCCTTTGAAATTGGAGGCACTGCTAAACTTCTTAACGAAAGACCTTATGCGTTTGATATGAAATTGGCATATGCTGGTGTAGTAAATAATGGAACAGGCAGTCTTGATGGTTTTTGTCTGCTTGTGCCTTCTTTTACCGCAGTTGTAAATAAGGTAGCATTTGATGCTGAGATGTTTCTAACAGGGAATCGGTTTATCAGAGGATATTATGGTCAAATGTATGAGGATATGCAATATTCACTTCATCTGGACAATAATGGCGTTGTCGATAGCTCTCACGCATTATCCCAGAAGGTAAATAAGGTTTTATATACGACCGGAACTAGAGTAGCCATGCGTATCTCTCCTGTGCGTGGTGCTTCACTAGCTGTTGAGTGGGAAAAAGTACTTACACATCATAGTAGGGTACTGCAAAATCCTTTTGATCCATCCAAAGATGACTTGGCATCATATGAACCGATTGAGGCAGTAAAGAGAGTTCCTGGGCGCAATGATGGCGCCTTTGAAATAAGAGCACAGATTGGAAATGGTTTCATCCTGCCCTCTCTGTTATGGTTTGACGCTTTTTATCGAATTGAAAGGATCGGCTATTTCGAAGATGGCCGTTTTGATCCATTCTCACCAAATCCATTCACTCTTGCCGGTGCAGAATTGAAATTACGTCTTAGAAAAAACATGGACATCTCTGCTGTTTGGGAGCACTTCTATTATGATCGCAACGGCAGCTTTACAATAGAAGAAGGAGAAAAGGTAGACGCTTTCCGGGCCGGTGTCCATGTCGGATTTTAACCCATTCCAAACTGCATTCGCCGATATAGGCAACACCAGAATCAAACTGATGCTTCCTGGTGTATTGAAAAAAAAGCCTAATCTTATTTGTATTCCATGGCGTAACAATAACACTGAACTGGACAATGTAGTTCATCAGCTTAAGAAGCAGGGGATTGTTAAAGTCTCTGCAATATCTGTGAATGGTGAAGGGACAAAAAAGCTAAAGAGATCTCTATTAATATACGGAATTCTCTTTTTAGAAGTAAATCGTATACTCTGTTCGCCTCTCAAATCTGATTATAATATTGATGCAATTGGCTTAGACCGGCTTGCCAATATTAATGGTGCCAGAAAGCTTTTCAAGTTTAAAAATATTCTTGTTGTTGATTCTGGAACTGCTCTAACAGTTGAAATAATTCTTGGGAATCACCATGCAGGCGGTTTCATTATTCCAGGTGAACGAACTTTGGCTGCAGCACTTCACAAAAACACTGCACAGTTACCGCTTCTTGAAAAAATAGACGTATCAGAAAACCCTGGTAAAAATACAGAAGAGGCTATTGCCAGAGGAAGTTCTCTTTTGTTTAGGCATGGTGCTAAAGCTTTTATAAATGCTCTTTGTAAACAGCATAGAATGAATAAAGTTGTTATAGCGGGCGGAAATGGCGAACGCATTAAGTCTTTGATATCTGGATCTGTCTATAATCCTCTGCTGACTTTGACCGGTGTTATGTTTATGGAAAAAGAAAACCGCTGTGACTCTTCAAGAGAATCACAGCGGTCTAAAAGTTAGTAGTAACGCTTTATAAGCTTACTTGCACTTTTTGCAAGATTTTTTAGCTGCTTTTTTTGCAACTTTCTTTACAGCTTTTTTTGCTACTTTCTTGACAGCCTTTTTGGCTACCTTCTTGACAGCTTTTTTCTTTGCGGCCATTGTACATCCCTTCGTTTGTGTTAATAAAAAGCGGGTTTCCCCACCACTAATTCGCTTTCAATAAGATTCTCATTACTTATTATCATTTCACGCGTTAATAACAGTCAAGAGAAAAATATATTATCTGCATCAATTCCACAAATCGTTTCTTTCACGATCTTCCCAAATGTTTTTCGCTTTGTTAAGCCACATATCCACAGAAGAGAGATTTATCTTTGGATCTGTCTTTGATTTGGCGGCCAGTTCCGTTCTTATTTTATCGAATGCGGCAATGAACGGCTGTGCTTTTCTATCTTCCTTAAGACGGATATTAAGTGCAATTATCATGTAAAGAACCTTGTATTCCGTTGCCTCGCCTGAAGAATTAGAGTTTTTAAAACACTCTTCAAAGTATCCCAGCGCATCACGAAGGGCGGCAGAATCGTCTTCGCCTTTGCGCTTTATGAGTTTCGCCATCTTTATGTAGTAAAAGCCAAGTTTATAAAGAGAGTTAGGAAGTTCGTGGTACGCTTCTACATTTGCGCGCATTCCGGCCAGTTTGTATGAAAGAATTGAGGCGTCAGGTTTACGCGGACGTTTGAAAAAATCCTCGGGGTTGGCAATTCCTGCTACTAAGCTTTTTCGTTCGCCTATCTTTTCCTGCAGTGTAAGTATCGGGTTTTGAGGAATTTGGGTTGGAACAGGCTTTCCTGTTATCTTGCTTATGCTCGAAAAATCTTTACGGTCAGGAGATGCGAAGAGGCATCTGGGACAAATGGATACAGCAAGATTATCATAGTCTACGCTTTTGTGTCCCATGGCACCAAGATATTCCTGCTGCAGCAGACGGTTTTCGACAACCTGCTGGCTCTTGGCTTTAAGTTCGTATGAAACGATGTTGTCTTTGTTGCAAACAGGGCAAATGAGAAGAGATTCAAAAATGGGGTCAGCACCTTCGGAAGGACCATCACCTTCCTTGACTGCATCAGTGCTTTCATTTTCCTTAATAAGTTTTATGTTCTTAATGTCAATGGTAGGGCCGAAGCGCCTAATGTACTCAGAGACAAGATTTTCATCTTTGAGAAATACAAGGAGTCTGCGTTTTACTTCTTTTACATCTACTGGCATACAGTATATATATGTTCACGCACGTTGCGAGATCAAGTCTCTATTCGCATCTTTTATTGTTTTTGATCCGGAAAGCAGTTGTGATATCCTGCCCCTTTTGTCTTCAAGAAGGCTGTTGTTACAGTATGTTGACAAAATAAAGTCTGTCAGCTCCGCAGCGCTATGGACCATTTTACCGGCTCCGCTCCTTATAAGTTTGTCAGCAGAGGCTTTTTGCTGATGGACAGAGGGACCGAATACTACAGGTAACATTGCAGAGAGCGGTTCAAGAAGGTTGTGACCGCCAATGTCAACCAGAGTCCCTCCTACAAATGCGGCAAAGCCGGCATTATAAAGCTTACTAAGCTCTCCGTGAGTGTCCAGCAGAATTACTTTGATATCATCAGAAAGGGTTCCTGTAATTGCGCTCTTCTTTATGAAAGAGAGATCAGTTTCTGAAATTATCTTTTCAACTTCGGGAATCCTGTCAAGATGCCTTGGAGCAATTAATAATATCAGTTCGCTCATTTGGCCTATTTGCAGTTTAAGAGCACTTAGAATGATTGCTTCCTCGCCTGGACGGGTAGAAGCGGCAATAAAAATTCTTTTATTCTGAGGCAATCCCAGTGCGGCGCGTGCTGATAAAACTGCTTCCTGTGTGCAGTTCTTTATATCGAGAACTTCTTTCAGATTTCCTGTTACAAAAACATTTTCCGGTGCGGCGCCAAGATTTATGAATCTCTTTCTATATTCCTCTGTCTGTACTCCAATTTTGCTGAATGCCTGCACAACAGGAGCAAACATCCTTTTAAAGCGCATGTAAGATGGTGTTGTTCTGTCAGACATTCTGCCATTAGTAAGGATGAGTTTAATATTCTGGCGTTTAGCTTCCAGTAGAAAATTAGGCCAAAGTTCTGTTTCTGTAATGATTATTAATTCGGGGTTAGTGAATTTAAGCATTCTTCTTACACACCATGTAAACTCAACCGGAAGAAATACAGCATGGGATATTGAGTCTGCCATCGTTTCTGTAATGTTCTTGTATCCTGATGGCGATGTAACGGAGACGATAATCGGGTGTTTAGGATAAAGCTCATGAACTATCGGAATCAGTTTTTTTACAATGGCCATTTCACCAAGTGATGCACCATGTATGACTATGGATTTGCGCGAATCGATCACAGAGGGTTCACTTATGGCAAACCGCATTCTGGACCATTGTATGTTGAAGAGAATCAGTATTGCCCAAACCGGCAGCAGCACTATTCCAACTATAAACAAAAGCAATCTATATAATAGAACCATTTCTTAATACTAAAGATAAGCGATATTGATGATGAAATCTACTATCTTTATTGTATGGACGTATCAAATATCCTTAAAGAAAAAGTAGTGCTTGCGAATTACTGTACCTATAAAATAGGCGGTCCTGCAGATTATTATGCAGAGCCATCAACAGTGAATGAGATTAAGGCGCTTTTAAGCTTTGCAGAAGAAAAGAAGCTTCAGTTGCTTGTTCTTGGGCGCGGTTCTAATGTACTCATCTCAGACAAAGGTTACAGAGGCCTTGTAATTAATCTCTCCAACACATTTAATAAGATTTCATTTGATGGTAATCGAGTTTGTTCCGATGCAGGTGCTGATTTAGAAGCTCTGCTGAAACTGTCAAGTGAACAGGGGCTTGGCGGGGCTGAAGCGTTGAATGACATACCTGGAACGGTTGGCGGAGCGGTGTTCATGAATGCAGGAGCTTTTGATTCTGCAATATCTGATTTTCTTGTTTCGGTCACTTCAATATCCAGAAACGGAACATTTGTTACACGGAAGAAAGAGGAGATCTCCTTTGGTTACCGTTTCAGCGACTATAAAAACAATGGCGAGATTATTTTATCTGCTAATCTTGAATTTGTAAAGGGCGATAAAAAAGAAATCAATTCTAAGCTGACGGCTATAAAACAGAAGCGTGATGAAAAACAGCCTCCCGACAGAGATAGAAGCTGCGGCTCTGTCTTTAAGCGCCCGCCGGGGAATTATGCCGGAACACTTATTGAGAAGTGTGGACTGAAGGGATTTCAAATTGGTGGAGCAAAAATTTCAGAGAAGCATGCAAATTTTATAATCAATACCGGCAATGCTACTGCGGCCGATGTTAAAAATGTAATAGAAGCTGTTCAAAACAGAGTTTTTGAATCGAACAGTATCCGGCTTGAAACAGAAGTCATCTTTGTCGGAGAATAGCGCTTTGAGCAGTAAAAGAGGACCTCTTTGGTATCGGAAAGCAAAGCGGAGACTGGAACGGATAACAACCGCTGCTGTAGAGTTCGCAATTCCCGCAATGCTGCATCGTTCTATACGGAACAGTTTACTTAATAATCTTGATTTCAATATAATTCAGCTAAACGGTTTTAAGAAAGGTCTCCTTCCTCGTATCGCTTTTATTTCTGATCTGCATGCTGACTTCTTTGTGTCTGACAAAGAGTTGCAGACTATTGCAAAAAGAGTTATGGAATATAAACCAGATCTAATCTGTTTTGGCGGAGATCTGATTAATCAATATCTGAATGAGCTTGGTGCAGTGGGCAGAATGATTAAAAAACTCTCAGCTCCGCTTGGAATCTATGCTGTTCCAGGTAATCATGACTATGTAAAAACTGGTGAACTTTCATCCTGGTGCAAACGGCTTGAGAAATGCGGGGTTAAGGTTCTTTGTAATGAAGGTTTACGAATTGAATATGGCGGTTCTAATTTCTGGCTTGCTGGTGTGGATGATGCAACGGAAGGTGTTCAGGATCTCAAAGCAGCACTTCGCGGAAGAATAAAGTACGAACCGGTGATACTTCTTTCACACCACCCTGATATCTTTTATCATGCCTCAAATGCAGGTGTTACACTGCAACTTTCCGGCCATACTCATGGCGGGCAGGTTGCAATTGGCGGTTG
>JAEUSG010000494.1 GCA_016788315.1 Fibrobacterota bacterium
AGCGCAAAGTAGTAGTTCCCGAATTTGTCACGACCATTTTTACGAAGGAATTCATAGCCTTTAAGAGCAAATTTCAGCCACTGTTGTTTTGAATATTCAGAAAGATAGAGACAAGCAAACATGTAAACGATTCGCCACTGCACCCACATATATTTGTCGGTTTCGAAAACAGCGCCATCTCTTGCTAAAAAGGAGAAAAAGCCGCCATTTATTTTATCTATGCAGTTTTTTTCCCAGAAAGGAGTAACAGATTCAAAGAGTTCCTTTTCATAGCGTAGTATGATCGAAGAATAATTCATCAGAGCTGACCTCCGTAATATGCGCTCATTGATTTCGATGTGATTTCCTCTTCATTGGCAAATGGATTCCAAAGAATTTGGGCAAATAATGCAACGCAATAAGGTATTTCTGCTTCAAACATTCCATCCTCAATCAGCGCAGTTGCGGTTATCTGTTTTTGTCCCGATTGTATAATTGCGCGGTACAGCTGGACTGCCTGCTTGTAATATTTGAGCCAAAGAGCGTTTGCCTGACTCCATGCGGGTCGGCGTTCGAGCAGCCGTCTTTCGATAAAAGTTTTACTGCGCTCACCGAGGATAAATGGGCCATGATGTTCAAATTCTGTTGTCCAACGCAGTTTTGAAAAGCCTTTCGGAACCATCCCAAAACCGCACCCTTCACGCAGATGCGCCAGTTTCAGGGAGTAGGCGACCATTTTGTCCGGGCTGCCAACCTCGTTTTTCCATGCATCGTTATTCTCATAATCTCTTTGAGTGACCGAATCTGTTATTGTATAGGAGTATGGTGTTACACCGGCATCCTCCCAAATGATGCTTATACGCTTGTCAAGCGTACTGAAATCAGCATAATCTTTAAGAATGGATGTTGCATGAACACCGAACTGAATCGCCAGTTCGGGATGTTTTTCAAGAAGAGCACCTCCCACTCGGTTGACGAAGCTGCAAACAAGTTTTGCCCGTGAAACTCCGTTAACCGTACTTTTGTCGGTTTCTGTAATTGTCTGGAAATATATTCCGTCATGGTTTAGATGAGCATAGTTTGTTTGGTAATTATCTATAACCTGCTCTTTAACCATCTGTATGTGGTGGTCATTATCAAGGTCGAATTCAAGCCCCCAGCCCCAGTGGAATCCCAGTATAATTCGGATGCCCCTCTCATGGGCATAATTTATGACATCTTCAATATTCAATGGTGGTAGATCATTCCAAATTGTTAACATGTTCATGCGGAGCCGTACCATGTTGTCCAGAAAATCCTTGTAATCATAAATCACATAACCCCATGTCCAGATACCCCTGTCAGTGATGGAGGGTTTTTCACAATATTGTTGTTTGTCGATTTTTTCCAGTAGGCCTGCATCTTCAGATGGATCATCGCGAACAACATCACGTCCGAGAAACTGTGCACAGAAGTCGGTAACTGCGTATAGAACTCCAACAGCATCGCGACCTGCTAATATGATAGTGTTCCTTTTATTTTTTTGATCAGCTGGCAAACAGGCGATTGCATAACTTTCCTGTTCTTGCGGAACAGGTACCTTTGCTGTTTTATTCCATTCATTTATCATCAGATTGTTTTCAGGTGTTCCCACAAGTATGAGGTTATCATCATCTGCATCAGTGTCGCTTTGAGTTTCTATCTGGATTACAGGGAGTACATAAGGTAGATAGCTTTGAAGCTGGCGCTGAAGCTCAATGAGAGCCACTTTCTCTGTCCCTTCAAAGCAGCCGAATAATATCTTCCATCGTTTCCATCGATATTTTTTGGGGGGATGAATTTCTATTATGGGCAGTTGTTCTGAAGCTTGCATGACTTTTTACTCCTGTTCATGTGTTAACAGGAATTAGTATATCACAATGGGCTTAAGATGGCTTTGCCAAAAGTAACTTGAAGATAGGACAATAGTTCACAATAAGCATTATCTTGTTTGCTTTCTTTGGGACATACATTGTTTTTATCTTGTGATATGCTTCTTTTTATTCTGCTTATAATTTTATCGGCTGATGCATATGTCGACACCGTCCCCCCGGTTGGTAGTTTAACCAACCCTAAACCGTTTACAGTACTCACCGGTAATGTTGTTCAGTTCTCAGCCGAAGCCAGCGATAGCGGAGGTTCCGGCGTTAAAGAGGTTCGTTATTACGGAACTTATTACAGAGTTGTGGATTCTTCAGAACAGGGCGAAAGGGATACTTTCTTTCTTGGAAAGTCTGATGTTAAGCCATATCTGTTCCGTTGGGATTGTTCGGATTTGCCGGATCAGGATGAATGGCGTATGTCTTTTTACTGCGTTATTGAGGATTCTGCAGGCAATGTCAATAAAAATGCCGGCGGTGCTCTTTTCCGTTCTATTGTACTCGATAGAAAACCGCAGATTAAAGAGCTTGTCTGGCATTCAAAAAGGGTGCATACAAAGAAGAAAATTGATGGTCTTGATAATGATTGGCAGGGCGATTATGACACACTGCACTTTTTATGTAATGATAACAGCGTTGATGCCATTTCAGCCTGGGATGACAAAGCAATTTATATGTTGGTCAACGTTAAGGATAATGCTCTTTGGAAAAAATTTGAACATAAACAGGCCGGATGGTGGTTTGATGCTCTTCAGTTCCATTTTGATCCATTACGTGATCGATCTGAATTCCGCAAGGTAGATGACCGGCAGCTTGATATTTGTATGCCGGATATCTCGATTGGAAATATCATTGATTTTGAGGCAGGGATTAAAAAGAGCTGGGATGAGGGATATGAATATGCACTAAAGGTTCACGGGAGCTTGAATGATGATTCAGATGCTGATACAGGTTACACGGTAGAAGTCGCATTCTTTTATGAAGGTTTGGGTATGAGATCTCAAAGAAGCGGGGATTCTCTCGGTTTTGATCTGTTTATGCAGGATATTGATTTCAAGACACCGTATGGAATTGCCATCTCATGGGCTGGAAATGAACGGTGCAATAATAACAATCCCAGCGAATGGGGGACGCTAGTATTAGCCGAATCCCAATCATTGAATTGGATTGTCATTTGGCTTGTTGTTGCTCTAATGGCTACAGGATTAGGCATAGTTATCCGGGTTGCAGTCAGGAAAGAGCCAACTGCTGCAATAAAAGAAACTGTACATCCTGCTGCTGAAAGAATAATAAAGTACATTAAAGAAAATGCATCAAATTCAGACCTTGATCTTACAAGCGCAGCAGAGGCGCTCCGAATGAGCAGCAGCTCGCTTAGGCATACCCTTAAAAAACTCACTGATAAATCCTTCTCCGACCATCTTACAGAAATCAGAATGAATAATGCCCGTAAACTTCTTCGGGAAAAGGCAGAACTGAATATAGGGGAGGTTGCTGCCGCCTGCGGTTACAGCTCTCTTGAATATTTTGCACAGGCATTTAAAAGAGAGAATGACGGATTGTCTCCGTCACAGTATAAAGCCTCGAAAAAATAGGGGGTGTTATGTATTGTATAGTACGCACATCTGTTATAGTGTCAATGTTAACCGCTGCGCTCTTTTCGGCTAAAGTGGATTTTGTTATATATGCCGATTCTGTAATCCGTCCGATAAGTCCATTGATTTATGGAACAAATCAGAAGCTGACTAAAACTGAAAACTGGTCTCTGATGAGGATGGGTGGGAACCGGATGACCGGATATAATTGGGAAAATAATGCTTCAAGCGCTGGTGAGGATTGGTACAATGAGAGTGATAATTATATTCCATGGTCTTTAGGCTTGCCGACGGCTCAAAGTAATGTGCCGGCACTAGCAGTTACCTCTTTTCATGATTCTGCACTGGCACTCAATGCTGCTTCCCTCATAACTCTTCCCTGTGCAGGCTTTGTTGCCAGAGACAAAAATGGTGCTGTTGCTGTAAACGAAACTGCACCATCAAAACGTTTTGCTTATGTCGTTAATAGAAAAGGAACGGCCTATTCAGCAGCGCCCGATACTGCTGACTCTGTAATTTATGTTGATGAATTTCTGAATGTTCTTACGCAAAAGTATGGTAAAGCTTCTACAAATCGTGGAATAAAAAACTACGCACTTGACAATGAGCCGGCACTCTGGACATCAACTCATCCTCGAATACACCCGGCAAAAGCGCGTGCAAAAGAGGTGGCTGATAAAAATATAGCGCTATCGCAAACTGTTAAGAGTATGGATTCAACTGCTTTTGTCTATGGGCCGGTGCTGTATGGCTTCAATGCATATCTAAACTGCCAGGATGCCGCTGACTGGGATAGCGTTAAAACAGGATACCGCTGGTTTATAAATTATTATCTGGATCGTTTACGTGCTGCATCTCAAAGCGAAGGGCGCAGACTGCTTGACGTGCTTGACTTGCACTGGTATGCTGAAGGAACTGTCCGTGGCACACCGGCAGCTCGCATGCAGGCACCTAGAACTCTCTGGGATCCATCTTACAGAGAAAACAGCTGGATTGCTCAATGGTTCCCGCAGTTTCTGCCCCTTGTTCCAAGTCTGCTTAAGGCAATAGACACCTTCTATCCGGGCACAAAACTGGCCTTTACGGAATACAACTATGGTGGAGAAAACCATGTTTCTGGAGGGTTGGCGCATGCTGACGCTTTGGGCATTTTTGGCAAATATGGTGTATATGCAGCCTGTTATTGGCAAATGGAGACATCAACTCAATATACAACAGCAGCTTTCAAACTTTTCAGAAATGCTGATGGACAAGGACTTGCTTTTGGTCCGAATGCTTTAAATGTTCATAATCCAGATGCCGCAAATTACTCAGTCTATGCCTCTGATACAACAAATGGTGAACTGCATTTAATTGCATTGAATAAAAGAGGGGACAGTTCGGTAACCGCCAATATTACAATGACTGGAAAACGTAGCTTTAACAGAGCAAGGATTTTTGGCTTTGACTCAACTTCAGCCACGGTAATCGAAAAATCTTTATTGGCTTCAATAAATAATAATCAATGCAATGTTACCCTCCCTCCGCTATCAGCTACCCACTTGGTTTTTTACAAGTCTGGTACAGAGGCTGAGTATTCGGACGATCAACAGCAAATTTATTTCTCTCTTTTCCCGTCCCCCTTCAAAAACAGTGTGACAATAAGCTGCCACCTTCCTGAATCTGCAGCAGATGGAAATGTTGATTTGCTAACCGCTGATGGTAGGCATGTAGTACACATTGGGCAGTTTCATAATAAAAAAGTTAATGTGTTAAATTATCGGTTTAATAATAAGTTGGCTGCCGGCGTCTACCTTTTCAAACTTACGATTGGACAGAAATCGTATGTAAAACGGTTGGTCCGCATAAATTAGCTGATTTCAATATTTTTTGCCCCATTTCTTAGCTGGTTTTAGCTTATATCGATGTGCGATTAACTACAATTTGAACTATACTTTAGATACAAACTTCATAAAAGGATGTATATATATGATTAATAGCTCTTTAATAGTTACGCTGGGTTGTCTTGTTCTGCTTTTTTCTACGCTATCTGCACAAAACCTCAACTCACTTCCTGATAATAGTTGGGTACGTATTTCCGCTTCTCCAGGAGATCCAGATGGTCGTGAAGTTCCTCCGGGACGTGCTTCGACCTGGATATATGATCCAATTTCCGGTAAAATGCTTCGCTATGGTGGTTATACCCCAACTTTCAGCAATGCCTTATATTCATTCGATTTGGATAGTCTAAAATGGACTGTTCTTTTTCCTCACGATGAAACATATCCAACAACACGACCTGGAGCAGGTTCAAGTTGGTCTCTGATGGTTGACCCTTCAGATCAATCCATTCTTTTTTGTGGCGGTTTTGGAAGCACCTTTTATGGAACAGGAGATCATGGGTTGTGGAGATACTCATCATTAACAAACACTTTTACAAAAATAAGTGGTCGTGTTCCCTATCCGGGCCTTAATAAGCTGATTATGGCTTATGATTTTAAAAATCGAACAATTGTTTCGACACTACCTATGGGGGCAGCGGAAGGATCGCAGGGAAAAACCTATGTCTTTCCTTTAGATAGTAATAAATGGATCTCAAAAAATACACCATCTGGACAAAATCCTCAGGAATCTTACAGAGATGGTTTTCCAATGGTTTATGATACAGCAATGCATAAAATTCTTTGCTTCAAATCAGGTGCAACACTGATGGATGTTTGGGCTTTTGATGTAACTATATCCACATGGACTCTTCTCACCACAACAAACGCGCCTCCTAAAAGACAGTGGGCTGTTGCTGCATATGACCCACTTAACAAAGTCACCTTTATGACGGGCATTACTGATGATAAGGCTTCTACTGGTGTAAAGACAGACGTTTGGGTTTTTAATTCTGCTACTCTTGCA
>JAEUSG010000506.1 GCA_016788315.1 Fibrobacterota bacterium
AAAAAAGACTAAAGTCATTGAAAAATAAAGAGATAAAAAATGGCACGCAGCTTGCAGGACAACTCAAGGAAGACGGAAAAATAAAAATTTTAAGGGATTAAAAAGGAGGCAGCTTATGCCAAGAATCAATCATAACATTCCTGCGATGATTACATCGGGACAGCTTTCCAAGGTTCAGCGTGATTTAGGAAAGTCGCTTGAACGATTATCAACAGGTCTTCGCATAAATCGTGCGAGTGATGATGCTGCCGGTTTGTCAGTATCTGAATCACTGCGGACACAGGTTCGCGGATCGCAGGTAGCAAACAGGAATGCAAATGACGGCATTGCACTCCTAAAGATTGCTGAGGGTGCGGCAAATGAAATCTCCGCAATGCTTCAGCGTATGCGCGAACTATCTGTACAGTCAGATAACGATACTCTTACAACAGTTGAGCGTCAGTATCTGGATCAGGAGTTCCAGGCACTTACAGAGGAAATCACAAGAATATCAGCCGCTGCTCAATATAATGGACAGACACTTATATATGGCGGTGAAGGTTTTGGTGTTGCTGGTGGCAGCTCATCCATTCTTCATATTGGTGCTAACAACGTTCAGGGTGTAGACCGACTGGCACTTACCATAACTTCTGTTTCAGCAGGTGCGCTAAGTTTAACTACAGAAAGTATTTCAACTAATGGTGGTGCCCTAAGTGCAATTACAGCAGTTGACCTAGCTATCCAGTCTGTAAATAGAATGCGTTCTGATCTTGGTGCCTATATCAACAGGCTTGAACATGCTGTGAACAACCTGGATAACCAGACTCATAACATGCAGGCTGCTGAATCAACTATCAGAGATGTTGATTTTGCAGAAGAGTCTACAATGTTCATGAGAAACCAGATTCTTAATCAGTCTGCTACTGCGATGTTGTCGCAGGCCAATAATGTACCTCAAAGTGTACTGTCTCTGTTACAGGGCTAATTAAGTCTCTTCTAAATATTGGCTAGATACAAAAAGGGCACTAAACTAATAAGGGGCACGCCATGGCGTGCCCCTTGTTAGTTTAGTGCCATTAAGATCTTAACGTCTATACATTGGTACTGCCTGGTACTTGGTATGTAGTAACTCATGGCTCTTGTGGCTAAGCGGTTTGCCAAGGAATTCACCATAAAGCGCCTTGACGTGCGGATTCTCATGTGAGCAGCGGAATTCCTGCTTTTTATCATCAACATAGATACCTTCAGCACGTTTGAGTCTGAACTCATCGGTTACGCCATATGGCTGACCGCCGCCGCCTACGCAGCCGCCAGGACAGGCCATTACTTCCACAAAATGATATGCAGGTTCTTTCCCCTCTGCCTTTGATTTGCGGATTTTTTCAATCACCTGCTCAACGTTAGCAAGTCCATGAGCAACCGCAATGCGAAGCTTGTTTCCAGCTACATCAACTTCGAACTCTTTCACGCCGTCGAGACCGCGTGTTGCAACAAAGTTAACATCCTTAGGCTGTTTTCCTGTAACAAAGTATGATGCAGTACGGAGAGCTGCCTCCATAACACCACCTGTTGCACCGAATACAGTGCCTGCACCGGAATAATCTCCAAGAACTGAATCTGGGGCTTCATCTGGAAGCTGAGTGAAATCAATACCTGCCTGTTTAATCATACGTGCTAGTTCACGTGTAGTGAGTACAATATCAACATCCTGGTATCCGGATGCGAACATCTCATTAGTACGGGTAATCTCATATTTTTTTGCAGTGCATGGCATTACAGAGACCATTACCATTTTTGAAGGGTCAACCTTCATTTTCTGAGCGTAGTAAGTTTTTGCAAGTACGCCAAGAATTTCATGAGGTGATTTGCATGACGAGAAGTGATCGATCATATCTGAATGGAATTTCTCCATGAAATCAACCCATGCAGGGCAGCAGCTTGTTATAAGTGGTATAGACCCTTTGCCTTTTGTCAGTCTTTCGACAAACTCCGAGGCTTCCTCCATAATAGTAACATCTGCGGCGAAGTTTGTGTCGAATACAGCCTTAAATCCAAGGCGGCGAAGGAGTGCGTAGATTTTCTCTGTTACGATCTGTCCCGCTTCATAGCCGAACGCTTCACCAAGAGCAACACGGACAGCAGGTGCAATCTGGGCAACTGGAATTTTATCAGGGTCCTGTAATACTTTCCATACGGAAGCTACTTCATCCTGTTCGAAAATGGCTCCAGTTGGGCAGTGAGCAGAACATTGACCGCACTTGACGCAGGGCGATTCGGATAGCTTAATGTCGCCGGCAGGAGCCATTCGTGTGTCAAAACCTCTATGGAGGAACGACAATGCCCAGACATCCTGAGTGTCCTGACAAACCTCAACGCAGCGGCCGCATTTAATGCATTTTTCAGGTTCAAGCACGACTGCATTTGTTGAATCGTCGCGTGGTACTTCCTGCAGATGCTTTGTAAAACGTTCCTCGCGGATACCGAAATCGGCCGCCATCTTCTGAAGCTCACATGTGCCGTTTCTTCCGCATTTCAGGCAGTCGTTAGGGTGGGCGGCCAGAATAAGCTCAAGCACTGTACGTCTTATAGAGACAATTTCAGGATCGTGAGTCACAATATCCATGTTCTCTTCGATAGGAGTACAGCAAGCACGAAGCATTTTTGGAGTACCCTTAACACGTACAACGCAGATTCCGCAGGCGGCAGTTGCCGGAAGATCAGGGTGTTTGCAAAGTGTCGGGATTCTGATCTGAACCTGACGGGCAGCTTCCATAATGGTTGTGCCCTCTACAACCTGGACGAATATATCGTTAATTTTTGCGTTTATCATCTTTATTCTCCCAGAACAGCGTTGAATTTACATACCTGGAAACAGAGACCGCATTTAATGCATTTCGCCTGGTCAATTATATAGCCGCTCTCTCTATCGCCTGAAATTGCATTTTCGGGACAGTTCTTTACACACATCCGGCACCGTTTACACTTTTCCGGTATAATTGTGTAGGTCATCAGGCTTTTGCACTTTCTTGCCGGACATCTGCTGTTGGTAATATGCTCCAGGTATTCATGCTCAAAATAGC
>JAEUSG010000520.1 GCA_016788315.1 Fibrobacterota bacterium
TCTATTTTCAAATAATTGGATCATTTTGTTGCGATCAATTTTATACATCAAAACACACGATTGTGAATCTATTCACAACACATTGAAAAACAAAGAATTACAAAAACAAACATCAAGAAAAGAATCTTGCATTTCCTATCGTTTTAGTATATAATAACACTTGAAAACTTTTTTACAGGGAATTGTACAAAAATGAAACCATTTTTTATCATTTTTGCCATGTTGATAATTGCCAACCAAATCTATCCCCACGCTCATTGGGTTCAGCCGCTTCCAAGGGCAGGTGAAAACATTAAAGTTGGACCATGTGGTGGAAAGCTTCCCGGTATCCCCGCAGACACGGTCTTCACAGGTGATACCTTAACTGTAAAATGGAATGAATATATTAACCACAATGGGTATTACATAGTTAGTTACTCAACCCGACCTGACTCCAATTTCAAAGAAATTTTAAGAGCGACTGATACTGCTGTTAATGGAACATGGACAAGGAAAATTGTCTTCCCTGATTCAGTAACCGGCAAAGTGTCTCTTCAGGTTATTCAGGCAATGGTCACTACTACATCAACCACTTACTACTATTCATGTACAGATGTACTTGTGCTAAGTAAACCTACAACTTCAGAAACATCAACTATATCTCAGCCAGCTTCTCTAAGAATCCTGTCAGCCAATCCACATGAACCTGGTACCCCATTGATACTTGCGGCTTCAAAGGGCAAAATTGAAAAAGTTGTCATCTATGAAATTTCCGGTAAAATTGTCTATTCCACTTCAGTAAGCTCAGCTTCATCCAGTGGTTCTGTTTCAGTTGCATTGCCGAATTCGTTGACGGGCATTAAGCTGATATCAGTGACTATTGATGGCAAGAAATCAACAAAGCCTTTAATTTTCAGATAATCAGTTTATCCCAATCTTTGTTATGATCTCTTCATCACCGTAACAGTTCCGCTTTGCAAGTTTCATTTCATTACAGCTATATTAACGCAAAATGAAAAAGCGGTATTTCGAAGCCGAAGGCTTCACTATCTATAACGGCGACTGCCTGCAGGTTCTGGAATCCTTACCGGAAAACTCTGTTGATATGATCTTCGCAGACCCGCCATACATGCTATCCAACAATGGCATCACCTGTCAGAATGGGCGGATGGTGAGTGTAAACAAGGGAAAGTGGGACAAAAGCAGCGGTGTTATTGAAGACATGAAATTTCATGAAGTCTGGATTAAAGCATGCCGGAGAGTTCTAAAACCTGAAGGTACAATCTGGATCAGCGGAACATATCACAGCATCTATCAGTGCGGCTTCCTCCTTCAGAAA